>JAHDHM010000249.1:2006-5578 GCA_020631315.1 Acidimicrobiales bacterium | reverse complement strand
CCGCTCATTTCGGCGAGAACGGCGGCATGTCGGAGTTCGACGTAGGTGACGGCCCACGCGTTCGCTGCGTCCGCAGCCCCGGCCGCCGTGCCGGCCTCTCCCTGGAACCGAATCGTGCTTCGAAGGCCGACATCTTCGTTCGCCTCGTCGGACAGGATGGTCACCGTCGTCCCGGCCGGGCTGGCCTCGGTTGCAGCGCTCTGGAAGGGGGTGCCGTTCAGATAGGCCAGTTCGCCCGCAACCGACCGCGTGACCGGCAGCGCGCCGTCGAGCGGAAACAGGTTGGCGGTTTCCCGGGTGCGAACGAGCACGGTTGCGTTGGTCCGATAGATGGCATCCTGCAGAACGGTTGCGGCGACGCCGGCAGCGAGCACGAGCGCGAGCACACCAACGACGATCCACTTTCGCTTCGCGAAGATGGCCAGGTAGTCGGCAAGCTCGAGTTCTGAGGTGGCCGCCGCGCCGGTCCAGGGAACGACCTCGTTCGAACCCATCACGCGGAGCGATCCGTCATCAGCTTCCGGTGACGGCGAGGCCAACCGTGATGAAGCCGGCGGTGAAGCCCTCGCCTGCGAAATAGCTGCCGCTCTTCGCGTCCGCAGCAATCATCGTGTTTGCGGTGCCGGCGGTCCCACCGGTGACACAGTTGCCGTCGGCAACCACACCCAGGAAGACCAGTGTTGCGTTGGCGCCGACGGTCACGGTCCCGGCTTCACCGAAGCCGCTCACGGTGACCAACCCCATCGTGGACGGGCACGCAAACATCGGATTCATCGCAGCAGCGACAGCATTCCCGATGTCCCCGTTGAACGCCGAGTCGCAGCTGGCCACACCCACGTTTTCGACCACATTGTCCACGCAGCCGCGCTGATCAACGCTGAAGAAATACGTGGTCGTCGAGTTCGCGCCTGCGACAGCGGTTCGCAGAATCTGTGGCGCAACGTAAGCGGCTCCGGTTGCTGCAACCCCGGTTCGCAGCATGGTGCGTCGACTCGTCACCATGCCCCGATCGATACGTTCGTCCATCTCTTGACCTCCACGTTCCACCCAACGGGCCCACCCCGCATCAACCACCGAGTGTGGCACACGGATGTCTGCAACTCCAGAACGTGATGGATGTTCATCATGGTGAACCATGACTCCACGAAGAGTGATTCAGGCAACCTCGAAGATCTGGTGGAGTGGGTGCTCGCCGTCGGCAGCTGCGGCAGACAGGTCGGCCACGCCGGGGTTCTCGATCAACGCCATCTGGCCATCGCGGACACGCATGACAACCGCTTCGTCCCCGAAGCCGACTGCACAGATCGGAGAATCCCCGACAGCTGGAATGTGATCCACGTCAACCGGGCGTTCCCTGCCACCGTCGATCGATTCGATCCCGGCCAGCGCTGACCGGGTGTCGCCGTGGGCGAGTTGGAAGCCGGCGCATCGACCTGCGAGATCTGCCAGGTCGGAGAACGCGCCAGCGCCGACCGGTAGATGAGCCGCCTCACACAACGCGAGCAGCGTCGCGCCAGCGCTCATCGGCTCGACCCGATGCCCCACCTGCCCCTCCGTCCACGTGGGGAAGACGAGCGTGATTGGCACGGCTTCGTCGAGAACCGCCGAGGTGCCTGCGTGTTCAGCAGACACGTAGTCGATCTCGTCGATGAACCGGCGTTCGGACCGACCGCGTTCCGGGCGCGAGAACGGCAGCCCCGCCCAGGAACCGGGCTTCAACGTGATCGACTTCGGGTAGCCGGCCACACAGGTCGATGATCGGACGGCGACCAACTCGTCGGCCAGGTACTGAGCATCGTCAGCGACGAGGGCGGCAACCAGCGTGGACTTTCCCGAACCGGAACGTCCCAGCAGCAGCGTGGCTTCGCCTTCGACGGCAACGGCCCCGCCGTGGAGCACGGGAAGGTCAGCCGGACGCCGTTGTGCGCCTCGGAGGTTCGCCGTGCTGACCACGGTTTGCAGCGAACGCTCCGCCGGGACGGTTCGCTCTCCATCATCGGATTGCAGGGTCGTCGTCTGGCCGTCGACGATCACGTGGAGCGTTTCGTCGGGCTCGGCATCGTCGTCGACCCAACAGTGGGCAAGGACCTCGCCGATCAGGCCATCGAGTGTTGGATCGTCGCACGCGACCGTGAAGCGATGGTCGACGACCCGGTACACGTCAGGCGTTCGCGAGCTGAAGCATCGTGTGGAGCAACACGTTCGTCCCGGCCTCCAGATCGGCGGGCGACGTGTACTCGGCTGGGTTGTGGCTGATCCCGTCCCGGCTCGGGGTGAACACCATCGCGGTCGGGCAGACGCGGGCCAGCATCTGGGCGTCGTGTCCCGCACCGGAGGGCATCCGCTTCACGGAGTGTCCGAGTGCCGACGCCGTGTCGGCGACCAGATCGACGACCGCCGGGTCGAAGATGACCGGCTCGAATCGGGCGAGGACACGCGTCTCGACGCTGCACCCCTCGGCGGTCGCCGTCTGTTCGAGAAACTCGTTGAACCGACGCTCGGCCTCTTGCAGGAGCGCTTCGTCCGTGTTGCGAATGTCGACGGTGAAGCTGGCCGATGCCGGCACGACGTTCACCAGGTTCGGATGGAACTCGATGCGACCGACCGTGCCCACCTGCGGATGTCCGAGCTCCACCGCGAGTTCGCGCACGAAGGCCACGCAGGCGGCCGCCACGTATCCGGGGTCACGCCGCAGCGACATGGGGGTGGTGCCGGCATGGTTCGACTGGCCGGTCACCACAACCTCGGTCCAGCTGATTCCCTGGACGCCTTCGACAGCGCCGACGGTGACACCTTCCTGCTCGAGCACGGGACCCTGCTCGACATGCAGTTCGACGAAAGCGTGCGGTGCGGCACCCGGCAGGGGCGCAGCGCCGGCGTAACCGATGCGTTCGAGTTCTGCGCCCACGACGGCGCCGTCGATGCCTTCGATGTCCAGCGCCTCCTCGAGTGGCATGCCGCCGACGTAGACGAGGCTCCCGAGCATGTCCGGCGGGAACCGGGCACCTTCCTCATCGGTGAAGAACGCGACGGCGAGCGGCCGGGACGGCGTGATGCCTGCGGCCTGCACCGTTTCGATGATCTCGAGACCGGCGAGCACACCGAGGTTGCCGTCGTAGCGGCCCCCGGTACGGACGGTGTCGATGTGGGATCCGCACATCACCGGTGGGCCGTCGTTCTGTCCGGCCATGACGCCGATGACGTTTCCGATGCCGTCGATCGTGATGTCCAACCCGAGGTCCCGCATCCACGTGACGACGAGGTCCCGCCCGGCCTTGTCCTCATCGGTGAGCGCCAACCGGGCGCAGCCCTCCGTGCCCTCGATGGCGCCGATGGCCGCAAGGTCAGCGAGTCGGGACGAAAGGCGGCCGATGTCGATCGAGAGTTCGGTGTCCACGGGTCCTCCGAGGTTGGCGGCTGGGCACACGAGTGTACGTCGACCGGGTCAGCCGAAGAGCGCTCCGGCGCCCTGATGCATCGCGATCAGGTAGAGCACCGTGCCGGAAACCGAACTGACGCCGGCGACGACCGGACCGACCCCGTAGGCCCCGGCGACACCGAGGTACTTCCCG
>JAHDHM010000249.1:0-1996 GCA_020631315.1 Acidimicrobiales bacterium | reverse complement strand
ACAGCACGGCGCCGGCCACGAGCCGACGTCCGGCAAGCCAGCGACAGAGCTGGTTGGTGACCCGAAGCGTCCACCGCACCCACACGAAGCGGCTGTCCGCCTGTCGCGCATTGTCTGCCTTTGCGGCTCCGCGCTCGGGGAAGCGCCGGCCGACCAGATACCAGTTCCAGTCGGTGAGGCTGAGCCGGAGTGTTCCGAGCGCAACGAAGGACCACAGGCCCAGGTGGGGTGCGGCGATGAGTACGAAGGTTGCTCGGGGCGCCAGCGCCATGAGCAGAACCGGGCGGTCGAGCAGCGTCGGAGACAGGGCCGTGCCAACCCAGCTGACCACACTCCACACGAGAATCCAGACGCCGTGACCGCGCGCCTCCCGAAGCCAGGCCAGCAATTGTGCGCGTCGGCTCCGCGCTCCCTGGGTGCGCGTGCCGACACGCGTCGGGGCCGATTGAACGGCCGGTTCGACCAGCTGGTCGGGTTCGAGGATTGCGGTCATGCCCAAGAGTGATCGGATCGAGGTGAGCGGCGGTTGAGCAATCGGTGAGGATCCGATGATGACGTGGTGAAGATGTCGTGAGGCCGGGCGGCCGGCGTCGGCCCCCGGTCGTAGACGTGTGCCGCCTCCCGGCGGAGAACGTAAGGTCACCGCATGCAGCTGTTCGAATCGGTGCCGTCCCTTTCCCTCGCCGATGCGAACGATCTGCTGCACCGGATCTGGGGCATCGACGGAGCGCTGTCGACGCTTCCGAGCGAACGGGATCAGAACTTCCGTGTCGACGTCGGGGGGCGTCCCACGCACGTGCTGAAGATCGCGAATGCGGCCGAGGATCCGTCCTTTCTCGAGGCACAGCAGGCGCTGTGGGTCCACGCCGAGTCACTCCCGGTCGTCCCGAACCTCGTCACCACCCGGGAGGGAACCCCCACCCACATCGTCCCCGGTGCCGGCGGGGCCCAACACGTGGCGTTGGTCCTCACCTGGCTCGACGGGCTCCCGCTGTCCGACCGGTCGCATCGGCCCGTCCGACTGCTGCGGAGCCTCGGCGAATCGTTGGGTCAGCTCGACGCGGCAACCGAAGGGTTCGATCATCCGGGGGCTCACCGCACCTTCCACTGGGATCTGCTCGAAGCCCCCGCGCAGATCGACGAGAACCTCGAACGAATCGGGGACGCCGCGGTACGTGGGGAGGTCGAACGGGTGCGAACGATGTGGACCGAACGCGTCGAGCCCCAGCTGCCTCATCTGCGTCGAAGCGTGATCCACTCCGATGCAAACGACCACAACGTCGTCACGAACGGCGATGAGGTCACCGGCCTGATCGACTTCGGCGACATGGTCCACGGCGTCACCGTGGCCAACGTGGCAATCGCCGCGGCCTACGCATGCCTCGACACCGTCGACCCACTGGTTGCCGTGCAGGATGTGCTCACCGGCTACCACGAACAACATCGCCTGACCGAGGCAGAGATCGACGTCGTCTGGCCAATGGTGCTGATGCGACTGGCGGTCAGCTCGACCTTGGCGGCGGTGCAGATGTCGGCCCGACCCGATGACCCCTACCTCTCCGTCAGCCAGGCACCGATTCGACGGACCCTGCCGAAACTCCTTGCTCACGCCACCGGATACGGCGTTGCCGCGATGCGGTCGGCGTGCGGCCTCGAGCCGATTCGTACGGCGCCGTCCGTGCGCGACCACCTGGCTGCGATCACAGACGCCCCGCCGATTCTCGACGCGGCGCTCACCCCACAGAACTCCGTCCACGTCGACATGCGTGTGGGGTCCCCACAGCTGCCCTGGGACCAGGCGTGGAATCCGGCGCCGGATCAGCCCGCTCCGCAGGGTTGCGAAGAGACGATGCGCGCCGCGGGAGCCCGCTACGGCATCGGCGGCTGGAACGAAGCCAGACTCATCTACACGCACGAGATGTTCCGGGCGAGCGACGAGTTCTCGAGCGAGTGGCGCACGATCCACACCGGCCTCGACCTGTTCGCCCCTGCCGGC
>JAHDHM010000248.1 GCA_020631315.1 Acidimicrobiales bacterium | reverse complement strand
GGCGTTCCTCTGCAGCCTCGGTGGCGTGACGCTCGACAGCCCCATCATCGGCATCGCCGCGACCTGAACGGCCCGACGCCGAACCAGCAGATCAGGGGATCAGGACGAACTTGCCGACGTGGCGCTTCTCGAGGAACTCCTGCTGGGCCGTGACGATGTCGGCCAGCGGGAACGTCTTGGCGACACGAGGCCGGATCTCGCCGCGCTCGATGTAACCGACGAGGTTCGGGAACACCGGCTCGTCCCACGCAGTGCAGCCGATGAGCTGGATGTCGCGCAGGTACATCGTGCGGAAGTCGAGGTCGACGATCGGTCCGGCGATCGCGCCGGAGGTCACGAGACGCCCGCCCCGCTTCACGGCCTCGAGCGCAGCCGGGAATCCCGGTCCGGCGACGTTGTCGACGACCACGTCGAACGACATCGCCTGCGGCACCACACCGCGTTCGATGACCTCGTGGGCACCGAGAGCCATGACCTCGTCGGCCTTGCTCGCCGATGCCATCGCGACGACGTACGCGCCACGTCGTCGAGCGAGCTGCACGGACGCTGAGCCGGTGCCGCCCGACGCGCCGGTGACGAGCACGCGGTCGCCGTCCTTCACCCCGGCTCGGTGGATCATGTTCTCCGCCGTCGCGTAGGCGCACGGGATGGCGCCGAGCTCGGCGTCGGTCCAGTCGCAGTCGACCGGGAAGACCTCCGTCGCCGGGACGACCACGTACTCGGCAAAGGCGCCGTCGAAGTCCGACGCCATCCAGATGTTGTCCATCGTGTCGTAGCCATCGGGACGCATGCAGGCCCGCACGATGATCCGCTTCCCGAGCAGCGTGGGATCGGCGCCCTCGCCGAGCGCATCGACGACGCCGCAGCAGTCCGTGCCCTGGATGAGCGGCCACGGGGTCGCCTCGTTCCAACCGCCGTCTTCACGATGGACCGCCTCATCGGCGTCGGCCGCGTCGGCTGCGGTGTCGTCGGTCGAACCGCTGACCGTCTGGGAGTACCAACCGAGCCGGGTGTTGATCTCGGTGTTGTTCATCCCTGCAGCCAGCACCTTCACCCGCACCCAGCCTGCCCGCGGCTCCGGGATCGGCACCTGCCGGACGTCGATCATCTCGAACCCGCCGTTGCCGAGGGTCACCGCTGCCGTCATCGTCTCCGTCACGGCGCCGATCTTCGCGCGGGAACACCATCTGTCTGTTCGCAGCGTTGCCCAGGCAACGGCTAAGACAGACAGTTCGCTCCACGGGGGCGGCTCGCTACGCTTCGGGGCACGATGCCGGACACCGACGCGTGGATCGACCGACAACTGATCGTCGATGCAGTGGCGGCCAGCCCGCATCGCCGTCGGGCTCATGCCGAGCAGTTCGTCGGCGACGATCACCTGCTCTACGCCTTCTGGCGGGTGCGTGGTTCCAACGAGGCGTTCCTCGTACGCGAGCTCGATGATGCCTGGCGGGTGTTCCGGCTGCGGGAACCGCACACAGCGACTCGGAACCACACGTCGGGCATCTGCACGATCTGTTGTTCGAACCGACCGCCGGGTGCCACGGCGCTGTGGACCGCGGCCGTGGGCAAGCGCAAGGTCGTCGGCAACTGGATCTGTTTCGACTTCGACTGTGCTCGACGTTCCTTCGGGCTGCTACCACCGGATCCTGGTGCGCTGCGAGAGACGCTGACACCGTGGCAACGTCTCGACCGCACGGAGGCCAACCTCGATCGGTTCCTTCGCCGACTCCTCGTCGACTGAGTGGGCCGTGAAGGTTGATTGGCGCCGCCGACCGACCGATGGGGAGGGGTGCCGAACGCCAACCCCACGAACCAGCTGCGCCAGCACCGCATGCGACGTCTCGCGTCGTTGGCGTTCGCCGGTGCGATCGGCCTGACTGCATGTGGCGCGTCGGACGACGCCCCGACCTCCGACGCCCAGCCCGCGGTAACCGAGGCGCCCGCCACGACCGAAGCTGCGGTCGACGTGTCCGTCGCTGCCCGGCCGGTCGGCGGTGCCACAGAGACCGACGGGTCGGTGAGCACCACCGCCGCCGCGACACCAGTCCCGCTGGTCACCCCTCGCGACACCACCGCCACGCCGACGAAGGACACGACGGCTTCAGCAGCACCCGCAACCACTGCGACGCCGACCACCGCCGTCACGGCTGCACCCACGACGGCGTCTCCCCCACCGACGGCGGCGCCGCTGCCGACGTCGAGCGTGCCCCCGGGTGACCCGGTCGTGACCTCCGAGGGAATGGCCCTGCTCCGAGACTCCGCCGCTCGGTCCACGTCAGCGACCCCGGCCATGTGCGGTACTTCGGGCAGCTCGCTCGTCGTCATCTTCGAGTCGGAACCGGACGAGCAGGGTGTGACGATCGGCGCCGACCTCACTGCCGAGGGCTTCGTCGGCCCGGGCAGCTACTCGACCTCCGGCATCGTGCTCGTCACACCGCCGGGCGAAGAGCCGATCAACCTGCTCGTGACCGGCACCGCAGAGGTGGACGAGGACGGTTCGGGTCAGCTCGTGATCGCCGACGACGGTGGCGACGTCGCCATCCGCTGGGTCTGCAGCATCTGACGCTCCCGACGGCCCGGATCAGCGGCCGTAGAGAAACGTCTGCAGGTCACCGCCGACGCCGTAACGCGGCTCGTACTCGCCGAGCTTGTCGGCGAGTGGCCAGATCATCGGTTCGCTCTTCAGCGTGGTCTCGAACAGGTGGCGTTCGCCGTCGATGGTGACGTGTACCCAGGCGTGCCAGGTGGTGCGTTGACCGACGACGAGCTCGGCGTCGAACCCCAGCTCCGTCAGCTTCCTCCAGGCCCACAGCGCGTGGTCCTCACAGTCGCCGAACCGGAAGCGCTCCATCTCGGCAGGGTGCCGCCACGAGTCCCCGGCGTGGTCGTCCTCGAAACGACAACCCCGGAGCCATCGAGCGACATCGTCGAACGAGTCGACCGTCACCGCGGTGTCGCCGCTGAAGTACCAGGCGAACGGTTGCCTCGATCCTCGGGCGAAGAACCGATGGTCGACGTCGGCCGCCCTTCGCGCGCCGACCTCGGTCTTGCCGAGGTAACAGCGGCTCAGCGTCGAGCGGATCACCCGGACTCCGGGCGGCAGGTTGCCGACCGCGAGCGTCGACCCGTCGTAGAACTCGATGACGAGTTGTTCCTGCGCTCGTGTCCTCGTGTCGCCGTCACCGACCAGCAACAGCTGGAGCGCCCGCACATCGGCCGGCCGCGAGTCGACACGGCCGTCGCCCCAGTGGACGTCGATCGTGTCCGGGGTGAACACGAACGCCGACGGCACACCACGGATCCGTGACATCGACACGACCCGCGGCCGCAGCACCCACGGATTCGGAACGTCCACCGGCCACCCCACGACCGACGAAGGTACCCGGCTCGGACCCCTCAGCCAGCGAGGCGTTCGACGAGCGCTGGGCCGTCGAGGTCGACGGTCAGCTTGGCCGTTCGGGCGGTTCCGGGATGAAGCCTCGGCGGTGAACAATCCGGCGTCGGCTCGTCCCGGCGTCGGCTCGGCCGGCGTCGACGGCGCCGTACGCTGCGGCGATGAGCATCGCGGACATGATGAAGGACAAGTTCCTGATCGGCGCCAACGTCGTGCACCGGACCTTGCTGCAGGTGTCGGGCGGGAAGATCGGCGCCGAAGCCGGCGGCATGCCCGTCGTCAAGGTCACGACGACCGGACGCACGTCGGGTCAGCCCCGAACGGTCATGCTCACCGTCCCTGTGCGAGACGGCGAACGCTGGATCCTCGTGGCCTCGAAGGGCGGCGACGATCGCAACCCGGACTGGTATCGCAACATGGTCGCCAACCCCGAGATCACCCTCGAGCCCGCTGACGGCTCGGGTGAGCTGACGCTCGTGACGAGGACGGCCACTGCCGACGAGAAGGCCGAGCTGTGGCCCCGGATCGTCGACGGCTACAAGGGCTACGCCGGCTACCAGTCGAAGACCGACCGGGACATCCCCGTCGTCATCGCCGAACCAGCCTGACCCTCGCCGGCCCGGTCGGCCGGCTGAGTGAGCCGGCCCATTCGACCGGGTCAGTCGAGGAACTTCGCCTTGAACTCCGCCGCGGTCGTCGTGGAGATGCCGTTGCGGATCGACACGTACATCGCTGAGTTGATCAGGTGCATGCCCGGGACCCGCTTGCCGGTGTCCTTGAACACGACCTTGCGGTTCACGGCCTTCATGGCGCTGCCATCCGTGGGCACGCCACCGGACATGCCCTGGAAGATCCGCCGCCAGCCCGAGATCGGGGTCTCCACGATCTCGTAGACCTCGTTCGCCATCTTGGTTGCAGCTGCTGCCGGCATGTTCGCCCCTTCGTCGAGTTTCCGCCCTGACACCCGTTCCAACGACGCCTCTGCGAGAACGGTTCCCGAGAACTCAGAGATTCTCGCGGAGCTCGAACCATCGCTGTGGATCGAGGTGTTCGCCGAGGGACTTCCAGGCGAGCTCGCTGTCGGCGTCGTCGGCGTGATCGGAGCGGAAACCGTCGACGAACGAGGCGACGTCGGCGAGGTCCCAGCCGAGCTCGAACAGCACCAACGAACGACGATCGAGGGAGACGCCGGTGACCTCGCGGTAGTGGTCGCCGATGCCCGTACCCTCGCGAACGAGCATCCACAGATCTCGCTCACGCGGTGCGATGCGGACCGTGTCCCAGTCGATGAGCACCGGGCCCTGTGCCGTCATCACGACGTTGCCGGGATGTGGTTCGCCGTGCGTGATCACCCAGTCATCGACAGGGGCGACACGGTCGACCAGGTCGCGATGCAGCCGGAGCGCTGCGCTCACCTCAGCGGCGTGCTCGAGCAGCAGGCGACGGCACGGCTCGCCATGGGGACCCTCCCGCCACGGCCGATCGAGGTCCATCAGTGCGGTCTCGAGCCGATCGCGGCCGGGGACCTCCAGCGCAACCCGCCGGCATCTCGGCACATCCGAGACCTCGAACCGGTGAAGCCGTGCGAACACGTCGGCCACGCTGCGGAGGGTGCTGACGTCGTCGTAGCTCCCCCACTCGCCGGCGACACCGTCGACGTAGGGCCGCAGGCTGATGCCATGGTGCGGGCCGAGCGACTCGACCACGCCGCCCGACACCGAAGGGAGAGGCGCAGCGACGAACGAGGCCCCGCGTGCAGCGAGCACGGCGGCTGTCGCACCGGCATCCCGGAGCTCGGCCAAGCGCCCCGCGGCGTCGGCTGACTCGGCACCGAGCTCGTCGACGGTGACGAACCAGCGGCTTCCGGCTGCGGCGAACGTCCAGTGATGCGAACCGAAGCCCACCGGCTCGAAACGCAGCTCGCCGGCCACGAGACCCCAGCGCTGCTCGATGGCACGCGCGACGGCGGCGTCCGTCACCTCGCTGGGCGGCGTCAGCATCGGCTCACGCTCGACGGCCCGAGGCGGCGGTCGACGTTCGGGCGGAGCTCGGACACCTGACCCGGCGCTAGGTGAGGGTGGCCGTGGCCGCCTTGGCCAGCGCCGACAGACGACGGCGATAGACGGCCGGCGACGGATCGTCGCTCTTGAGCCCGTTCGGCGACAGGATCAGCAGCTCGATCGCGGAGGTCTTC
>JAHDHM010000247.1 GCA_020631315.1 Acidimicrobiales bacterium | reverse complement strand
CACGTCCATGCGCAGGGTCGATCGATACGACGGCCGCTCCTCGGGCGGCGGTCGCAGTCGTTCGAGGTTCTCCGTCTGCACCGGATTCATCGGCGGGAGGTCGTGCACCGCGCCCCACCGTAGCGACGGCGATGTGCTTCGGGCGCCGCGGCTGGCCTCACCGCCCGGCGCCGGCGTCGGTGACGCTGTGGCGCGGATCAGAAGAGCAGGAAGTCTCGGAGCCCGTAGCCGCCCGGACGCCAGACCATCGTGTTCGTCTGGTAGCCGAACGGCGTCAGGAACGACGCCGACGCAGCGATGACGACGGCCAACGCCAACTGGCGAGGATCGAGGTCGCTCAGGGCGGCGACCTCGACCGCGACCGGCACCATGATCGCGACGGCCGCGACGTTGGTGAGCAGCTCGGTCATGGTCACCGTGGTCACCAGCACCAGGACGATCGCGACCAGCGACGCCTGTCCGGACGCGGCCCGCTGTAGGAGTTCGGCACCTTCATGGGCCAGCCCGGTCTCGACGACGGCACCGCTGACCCCGAGCGCGGCGGCGATGAGGACGACGATCTCGAGGTTCACCATGCGCAGCGCATCCCTCGGCCGGACCACGCGAGTCACGACCAAGAGCGCGACGCCCGCCATGACCGAACGCAGCAGGCCGAGCGGCGTGAACGACGCGGCGACAACCGTTGCTGCGCCGATGACGAGTGCCGGCGTCGCGGTGGCCGGCGCGCTCGGCGGCGTGTCGAGACGGCTGGCTACCGCGTAGTCGTCCGAGACCGTCGCCTCGGGCGCTGCGAGGAGCACGAGCACGTCACCACGACGGATCGTGTCGGACGAACCGTCGGTCGCTCGGCGTGCGAATGCCACGGCGTTGGCCGAGGTGCGAGCACCCAGCCGCGAACCGACCAGGCTGCTGCCGGCATCGACGACGGCCTCGATGTAGCGGCTGGACGGCACGAGGTCCGCACCCGCGGCGCGGTCTCGAGCTGCGACCACTGCCTCTCTCGAACCGACGACCTCGACGACATCGCCGTCGGCAAGCTCGCCGTCGTGGGGCCGGCCGTGTCGCAAGGCCTGGCAGTCGGCCTGCAGTTCGACTGCGACCGAGGCTGCGGTCGTGCCGATCCACCTGCTGTCGTGGCCGACGATGAGGCGTGCTTCGTAGCGATGGGTGGTCGTCACCTCTCCGACCGACCGGTCGCCGGCGAGCAACGGCGACGACGCGATGGTGAGGTAGGCCAGCCCGACGATCGCCACCGGACCGGCGAGTCCGATCAGATCGACGACCTCGATGCGGCCCAGACCTGCGTCGGCCAACAGCGACGACGCAGCCACGTTCGTGGAGGAACCCAGCACGGTGAGCGTGCCGCCGAGGATGGTCGCATAGGACAACGGCAGCAGCACCGGGCGCACACGGCCGCCGGTGCGAGCAGCTGCGGACCTCAGTTCCGGGATGAGTGCCGCCACCACCGGCGTGTTCGCCGTCACCGACGACGCCAGCGTTGCCGGGATCAGGAGCCGCACCAGCGATCGGCGGTCGCCGCGGACGGCGCCGCCGACGCGTCCGGCGACCCGATCGAGCACGCCACTGCGCTGCACGGTGCCGGCGATCACATACAGGCCGGCGACGATCCACGGTGCCTCCGAGGAGAAGCCGGCGAAGGCCACGTCGGTGCTCACGGCACCGCTGAAGTGCAGCGCTGCGCAGCCGCCCAGCATCGCGGGCGCGGGTCCGACCCGGCGCCCGAAGAGGGCGACGAGGACGGCGAGGAGGATCGCCAGGGTGAGCCAGGCATCGGTGGACATCTCCGTGAGACCGTCGACCGTCCCACCCCCTGAGTTAGATGGTCTCCGTGTCCAACGTGTCGTCGATCGAACGAGCCCCCTCGGTGCGCTTCGCCGTGACGGCGCGCCTGCTCGCCGACACGGCCCGCAGCGCCGGCCTGCAGCCGCCGGCGTTCAAGACCCCACCCCGGCTCGAGGGTGTCGATCGCACCATCAAGCGCCGCGGCCGCGATGTCGTGGTCGCCGTGCGCGTCGCCGGGCGGCCCTTCGGTGCGGTGGTCGCCGATCTCGTCGAAGGCGTCGTCGTCGCCAACGAGCTGAAGGGCCACGACGCCGGCCGCGCACGGGCCATGTTGTGGGAGGCCGTCGAGGACATGGAGACAGCGAACGCTGCTTGAGACAGCGTCAGCTGCTTGAGACAGCGAACGCTGCGTAGGATCTCGCCGCACCTCGGGGAGGGAACGTGGAAGAGATCCTCTGGCAGCCGTCCGATGTCGACGGCACCAACATGGCGGCGTTCGCTCGCAGCGTCGGTGTGCCGGTCGAGCAGCTGCACGCCTGGTCGATCGCCGAGCCTGCAGCGTTCTGGTCGGCGGCATGGGACTTCTGCGGCGTCGTCGGCGACAAGGGCGACATGGTCATGGAGCCGGCTGACGAGCTCCGCGACGTCAGGTTCTTCCCCGAGGCATCGCTGAACGTCGCCGAGACACTGCTCGCGGGTACCGCCGAGCCGGCGCTCATCGTCCGGACCGAACGCGACGATGATGCGCGGACGTGGAGCCGCGCCGAGCTGCGTGCCGCCGTCGCCAAGTGCGCCGGAGCACTCGCCGACGCCGGTGTGGGCGTCGGCGACCGCGTCGCCACCTGGCTGCCGAATGGTGCCGAGAACGTCGTCGTGATGCTGGCAGCAGCATCGATCGGTGCGACCTTCACCTCGACCTCACCGGACTTCGGTGTCGACGGTGTGCTGGATCGCTTCCGCCAGGTCGAGCCGACGGTGCTCGTCGCCGGTGACGGCTACCAGTACGGCGGCAAGACCTTTGACCGTCGCGGTCCGCTCGCCGAGGTGGTCGCCGGGCTGCCGAGCCTCAACGCGGCCTGGATGGTGTCGTGTGTCGGCCTCGGCGATGCCCCCGACGGTGTTGCATCGTTCGAGTCGGTGATGGCCGACCGCACGGAGACCGAGCCGAAGTTCACCCGCCTGCCCTTCGACCACCCCTGGTACGTCCTGTACTCGTCGGGCACCACGGGCACGCCGAAGTGCATCGTCCACCGAGCCGGTGGCGTGCTGCTCAAGCACCTCACCGAACACCTGCTGCACTGCGACGTGCGCCCCGGCGACCGCACCTTCTACTTCACGACCGCCGGCTGGATGATGTGGAACTGGCTCGTGTCCGGCCTCGGCACCGGTGCCAGCGTGGTGCTCTACGACGGCTCACCGTTCCACCCTGACGGCAACGCCATGTTCGATCTCGCCGACGAGGTCGGCGTCACGCTGTTCGGCACGTCGGCGAAGTTCATCGACTCGGTCGCCAAGGCCGGCCTGCGCCCTGTCGACACCCACGGTCTCGACACGGTCCGCACCATCTGCTCGACCGGTTCACCGCTCGTCACCGAGGGGTTCCGGTTCGTCTACGACGCGGTCGCACCTCATGCCCACCTCGCGTCGATCAGCGGCGGCACGGATCTGTGTGGCTGCCTCGTGGGTGGCGACCCGACCTCGGCGCTCCATGCCGGCGACATCCAGGGCCCGACCCTCGGTCTCGACACCGTCGTGGTCGACGACGAGGGCAACGAGGTCGGCCCAGGTGTCCGGGGTGAGCTGGTGTGTCGCACCCCGTTCCCGTCGATGCCGCTCGGGTTCTGGGGTGACGACGACGGCAGCCGCTACCACGGCGCCTACTTCGAACGCTTCCCGGGCATGTGGCACCAGGGCGACTTCGCCGAGCGCACCGAGTCCGGCGGTTTCGTCATCCACGGCCGCAGCGACGCGACGTTGAACCCCGGCGGTGTCCGCATCGGTACCGCCGAGATCTACCGAGTGGTCGATCGATTCGACGACGTGCTCGAGAGCCTCGTCATCGGGCAGGAGTGGGAGGGCGACACCAGGGTCGTGCTGTTCGTCCGCCTCCGCGACGGTGTCGAGTTGAGCGAGCAGCTGATCGCCGACATCCGCTCGTCGGTGCGTTCGGCGGCCAGCCCGCGCCACATGCCGGCCGTCGTCGCACAGGTGCCCGACATCCCGCGCACCCGATCGAACAAATCGACCGAGCTCGCGGTGCGGGCCGTCGTGCACGGTCGGGCGGTCACCAACCGCGAAGCCTTGGCCAACCCCGAGGCCCTCGATCACTTCGTCGACCACCCGGCGCTGCGCCCCTGACGGTACGGTTCGTGGTCCGGCTCGGATGGCGGAACTGGCAGACGCAGAGGGCTTAAACCCCTCGGACCCTCCGGGGTCGTGCGGGTTCGATCCCCGCTCCGGGCACGCAGCGTCTAGCGCGCTGTGTTGTCGCAGCGTCTACCGCGCTGTGTTGTCGCAGCGTCTAGCGCGCTGGTTTGTCGCAGCGTCTACCGCGCTGACTGACTGGACTCCCAGACGATCACTTCGGACGCCTCGGTCGCGGTCAGCGACAGGGCGCCGGCGTCGGTGAGGCGCACGGCGTCGCCCGTGCCGAGCAGCTCGCCATCGAGCTGAGCAGCGCCCTTGGCGACGAACACGTGCACGAACCGGTTGTCGGGCAGGTCGACGGACTCGCCCTCGGACAGGCGGGCGACCCACATCACCGCATCACGCTGGTGGATCGGGATGGCCGTCTCGTGGCCCTGGCCCGAGGCGACCGCCACGAGGCCACCTTCGTCGAGCTCTGCGTTGACGTCGCGCTGGGCGTAACCCGGCTCGACGCCTGCCGTGTCGGGCACGACCCACATCTGCACGAAGTGCACGGGCTCGGTCTGGCTGTGGTTCATCTCCGAGTGGAAGATGCCCCGCCCGGCCGACATGCGCTGCGCCAGGCCCGGGTAGAGGACACCCTCGTTACCGGCCGAGTCCCGATGTTCGAGCTGGCCGTCCAGCACCCACGTGACGATCTCCATGTCACGGTGAGGATGAGTGCCGAAGCCACCGCCGGCAGCGACGACATCGTCGTTCGAGACGATGAGCAGGCCGTGGCCCACGTTGTCGGGATCGAAGTGCCCACCGAAGCTGAAGCTGTGCTTGCTGTCGAGCCAGCCGAGATCGGTGGGGAAGCGCTCGGCGGCGCGGCGGACGTCGACCGTCGCCGTGGCACCGGCGGGGCCGGGTTCAGTGGGGGAGCTGGAACCAGTGGTGGAGGTCATGTCGATCATTATAGCAACTAGTTCAAGATTGAACTACTGCGGCTCCGGCGCATGGAGGGGAGGGAGATCAGGGCGGTCGGTACCATCGGCCCGATCGACGCTTCCCCCCACATCGGCACGCTCAACGAGGGCTCACTTCACGCCGCGTTGAAGCAGCAGTACGCCGGTCCCGGGGACCGGTTCGAGACCGCGGTCGACGGGATGGTGGTCGACCTGGTGCAGGCCGACGGTCGGCTCGTCGAGGTGCAGACGGGCTCGTTGGCAGCGCTCGGCCCGAAGCTCGATCGGCTGCTCGAAGATCACCAGATCCTCGTGGTGCATCCGATCGCCGTGCAGACGATCCTCGTGCGCGCCGGCAAGCCGGACCGTAAGTCCCCGACGAAGGGCAAGCTCGTCGACGTCTTCGAGCAGCTGGTCAGCGTGTCGACGCTGCTCGATCACCCGAACCTGACGATCGACGTCCCGCTCATCGTCGAGG
>JAHDHM010000246.1:4562-5604 GCA_020631315.1 Acidimicrobiales bacterium | reverse complement strand
GGGCCGAGATCGGGTGACCCGTGGCGTGGATCAGACCGAGGAGCGGACCGGACGAGAAGGAACGGGAGGTGCGAGGCGATCTTCATCTGTGCGCGGGCGTCGAGGTCCTGACCGTTCTCGACCGCCGTCGGGAGGTACAGCCCGACCAGGCGGATGGCCTCGAGCGCCAGACCGTCCGAGTACGGGTTGTTGCTGTTCGAAGTGAGGGCCTCGATGGCGTGGGTGAGCACGTCCATGCCGCAGGCAGCGGTGGGCTTCGGCGGCAGACCGACGGTCAGCGTCGGGTCGAGGATGATCGACTTCGGACGCACGTCCGGGTTGGAGAAGGTCAGCTTGCGCTGCGTCGCGGTCTCCGTGATGAGGCCACCGCCGTTGGTCTCCGACGCGGTGCCCGACGTGGTGGGGACTGCGATGGTCGGAAGGCCGGGTGCGGTCGGGAACGAACCCGGCGCCAGCGTGGCGAAGTCGATCATGTCGTCGTCGCCCAGGTCGGGGGCGAAGGCCATCGACACGTCGGAGACACCCGACGGGGCGGCGATCGCCATGTACTTGCCGCAGTCCATGACGGAGCCGCCGCCGATGAGCACGAGGACGGTGCCGTCCATGCCGAACTCGGTCAGTGCGGCCACGCCGGCGGCGACGTTGGCGTCCGTCGGGTTCGGGTCGACACCGCTGAACAGCGTCCACTCCATGCCGCGTTCGGTGAGGGCGTCGGTGATCGGATCGACGACGCCGGCCCCGTGGACACCGGGGTCGGTCACGATGAACGCCCGACTGCCGTGCGGGGCGATCTGATCGGCGAGACCGGCGGCGGTGCCGGGTCCGGCGACGGTGGTGGGCATCGGCTCGAGAGTGAAGGCGAGAGGCATGGCGTGCACGGTAGCGAAGCCGCGGGTGACCATCGTCATCAGCCGGCCGCCGCACATCGGTGACCCACGGCTGCTATCCCAGATGAGATGCGCTCTGGAGCCATGACCCGCCGCATCGCGCTGCTCGGCGTGCTGATCGGCAGCCTCGTCGCGGTGACGATCACCGTCGTGCT
>JAHDHM010000246.1:4179-4552 GCA_020631315.1 Acidimicrobiales bacterium | reverse complement strand
GGGAGGGCGACACGGTCGCAGCGCTCCCTCGTGCCCAGACGTTCACGGTGGAGGGCACCGTTGGCATCGCCTCGGACCCGTCAGGCGAGGGCTACGCCGTGGCGTCCGCTGATGGTGATGTCGAGGTCTTCGGCGTGACCACGCATCACGGCGACGCATCGGGCCTCGACCTGCGCCGCCCGATCGTGGACATCGAGAGCACACCGTCGGGCGACGGGTACTGGCTGGTGGCCTCCGACGGTGGTGTGTTCTCCTTCGGCGACGCCCGGTTCCACGGTTCGACGGGAGCGATCGATCTCGACGAGCCGGTCGTCGGCATGGTCGCCACGCCGGCAGGAGACGGCTACTGGCTCGTGGCCTCGGACGGTGGCGT
>JAHDHM010000246.1:0-4169 GCA_020631315.1 Acidimicrobiales bacterium | reverse complement strand
GCTTCTTCGGTTCGACCGGCGGCCTGTCGTTGAGGGCACCCGTGGTGTCGATCGACCGGACCTCGTCCGGCGACGGTTACTGGATGGTGGCCTCCGACGGTGGCGTGTTCGCCTTCGGCCGTGCGCCGTTCTTCGGCTCGACGGGGGCGATCGCACTGGACGCGCCGGTCATCGAGGTCGTCGCCACGGCCGACGATGACGGCTACCGCCTGTTCGCAGAAGATGGAGGCGAGTTCGCCTTCGGTGCCGCCGACTTCATCGGTTCCGTGGCTGAGCGTGGTGTGCGCTTCGCCGCGGTCGCCGTGCGGCCTCAGGAGGACGGGCACTGGTTCGTGACCGCCGGAGGGCAGCTGCAGCAGACCGGCCTCGCCCCACGGCTCGGCGCACCCGTCGCCGGACCGCCGGCAGCTCCACCGCCCGATCTCGACTCGTCGTCGCTCGCGTTGGAGCACCTCGGCGACTTCGCCGAACCGATCGCCATCCGAACGCGTCCCGGTGACACCGAACGTCTCTACGTCGCCGAACGCAGCGGCAGCATCGTGGCGTGGAATCCGACCACCGACGTCCGCACGGTGGTCGTCGACCTGTCGTCGCTGACCACCACGTCGTCCGAACGCGGGCTGCTCGGCTTCGACTTCTCACCGGACGGGAGGTTCGTCTACCTCGACCACACCGACCTCGCCGGCAACATCGAACTCGTCGAGTACGACCTCGACGCCAGCCCACCGACACGACGGCTCCTCCTCGAGATCGCCCAGCCGTTCGGCAACCACAACGGTGGCGACGTCCACGTCACCGCCGACGGCCTCGTGTGGGCGTCGAGCGGCGACGGTGGTTCCGGCGGCGACCCCCAGAACAACGCCCAGAACCTGACCAACCTGCTCGGCACCATCTATCGCATCGACCCGACGCCGTCGGGCGGCCAGCCCTACACCGTTCCTGCGGACAACCCGTTCGTCGGCGACGCCGACGTGCGTCCGGAGACCTGGGCGTACGGCCTGCGGAACCCCTGGCGGTTCGACATCGACGAGGCGACCGGCATGATCTGGATCGCCGACGTCGGCCAGAACGCGTTCGAGGAGATCAACCGGCACCCGCTCGACGAACCCGGCGCCAACTTCGGTTGGAAGCGGTTCGAGGGCAACGCCCAGTTCAGCGACGTGTCCGCACCCGATCCGGTCTTCCCGATCCACACCTACGGCCACGGTCCTGCCTGCTCGGTGACCGGAGGCGTGGTCTACGCCGGTGCGATCGAGGCCTTGAGCGGGGCGTATCTGTACGCGGACATCTGCAGCAACGTCGTGTCCGGTGTGCGCGTTGCGGACGACGGCAGCGTCGAAGCAGCAGACCTCGGCGTGACGGCCTCACTCGTCGTCGCCTTCGGGCACGACCACGACGGCGAGGTCCTGCTCGTCGAGCTCGGCGGTCGTATCCTGCGCCTCGTCGAGCGTTGAGCAGGCTTCCGAGCCGTTCCGGTGTCGTCAGGTCGGCGACCACCACACGACGTCACCCTCGCCGGCGTACACCGGATCCCCGCCGTCGAGGGACTGGACGAACACACCTCGCTCGTCCCCGATGATGCCGGTGAACGCGATCGCGGAGCTGTCGGGAGCGAAGACGGACTGTGCCATCGAGTACTGGTCGTAGAAACGGTCGATGGCGATTGCCAGCGGCGATGGCGAGGCCTCGTACGGCGGCGTCGCCACGGAGTCCGTACCGTCGACGTGGTGGACCACGAGGCGCCGTCCGGTCTCGTCTGTGGTGGCGCCGGCGATCCACTGGCCGTCCGGTGAGATGAGCGGTGCACCGATCACGTCGGCGTCGAGCTCACGGAACTCGCTCGCGGCGAGGTCGATCACGTGGAGACCGCGTCCGAGCGCTCCCTCGGCGCGGCCGCCGTCCGGGTCGTTCACGATGATGGCGACCAGTGCCTCGTCGACGACCGCGTCGATGGTGACGGGACCGGTGACCGGTGCGAGCGGCAGCGGGGTGTCGGCGTTCACCTGGATCATGGACAGGACCTGTTCGCCGTTGAACTCGACGACGCCGAAGATGGCCACCGGGTCGCTGGCCCAACGAGGGGTGTTGAAGGCCTGAAGGCTCGCTGGTGCGAGCAGCTGTGAGCGCTGCGGATCGACGGGATCGACCACGTAGACACCCTCGGCGTCCCGGACGGCCAGCGCACCTGACGGTGCCTGGTCGAAGAACAGCGGACGTCCGGCGGTGATCGCTTGCGGCGCTGCGCCGGTGAACGGGTCGAACGACGCGAGGCCGACGCCGGTCTCCGTGGCGAGGCTCGCGTAGACGCGCTGGTCGTCGAAGCTGAACAGCAGGTACTCCGGCGGACCGCCGAGCGGCACCGAGTTCTGCTGCTCGCCGTCCCAGCTCGACACGCCGAGCTGCCACCCCTCGTCCTCGTCGGGATAGGCGAACGCGACCCATCGGCCGTCGTTCGACCAGGTGGGCTGCCACGCCCGACCGTTCGCTGCGTCGGTGAGGTCCGTGACCACGGTGCCGTCTGGTCGACGGACCTCGAGCGTCAAGGTGAGCACGTCGCCGCTGCGGCGCTCACTCTGGACCAGCAGCAGCGACTCGGCAGGTGCCTGCTCGACGAAGTCCGCAGCCGCGCCGGCGGCCGGTCCGTCGACAGGTGCGGTCTCGTCGGGGAGCTCGGCGACGGTCGTGGTCGTCTCGAGGACGGGAACGATGGCCCGCTGGGTCTCCGGCTCCGGCGACGAACACGCTGCGACCACGAGGCCGCTGAGAGCGAGGAGCGTCGCGAGGAACCTGAGGCGTCGGAGCATCAGGACAGCCTCGCAAGCATCTGTCCGGTTTCCACGACTGCGCACGGGTGTTTCGCGATCCGTCAGGCGACGTCGCTCACAGCGTGGCGACGAACGCCTCGACTGCGTCGGCGAAGACGTCGTTGCGGTCACCCGCGACCATGTGACCGGCGCCGGACACGTCGGTCACGCGGATGTGTGGGTACTCGCTCCGGAAGGCGTCGAGGGTGTCGTCGTCGACGAGGTCGCTCTGACGGCCACGAACGAGCATCGTCGGTACCTCCACCGCGGCGAGTGCGTCGGCCAGGTGATCGAGATGGTCGACCTCGCGGGTCTCGCCGGCGCGTCGCTGCATCGTGGCCGGATCCCAGTGCCAGTACCAGCGTCCGCCGCGTTCGCGCAGGTTCTTCCTCAGCCCGTCGATCGAGGCCGGACGTGACCGGTGCGGGTTGTAGGCAGCGACCGCCTCGGCAGCGGCTTCGAGCGATGGGAAGCCCTCGTGCACGTTGGACAGCATGAACTCCCGGATGCGACTCACTCCGTCGGCGTTCATGCGCGGCACGATGTCGACGAGGATCAGCGCCTCGAGCGTGCGCGGCCGGACACGTCCCTCGAGCACCATGCCGGTGAGCCCACCGAGCGACGCGCCGACCAGGATCGGCCTGACACCGAGCGCGTCGCACACCGCCAGCGCGTCGCCGGCGTGGGCGGTGACCTCGTAGTGGCCGTCGGGATGCCAGTCGGAGTCGCCGTGACCCCGCAGATCGGCGGCGAGGACACGATGGCCACGGGCCGCGGCTCGCTCTGCGGCGCCCGCCCAGGAGTGGCGGGTCTGGCCGCCACCGTGGAGCATGAGCAACGGCGGCACGTCGGCGGCCGTCGTCGGCTGCCAGTCCTCGACGGCGATCCGGACGCCGTCACTCGGGATGCGATGGACGGTGCTCACTGGCAGTCGGCTCACGGGGAACGATGATGGCGTGCCGGTCAGTCGCGAGCGGCATCGACGATCAACGGCACGAGGATCAGCGCCGCGCCGAGTCCGACGAGTTGGGCCACCACGAAGCCAGGGGCATCTGCGGGTTCGACACCGGCGAACGTGTCGGAGAACGTCCGTGCGACCGTCACGGCCGGGTTGGCGAAGCTCGTCGACGACGTGAACCAGTAGGCACCGGTGATCCACACGGCGACCGCAGCGGCGACGTGATGGAGCTTGCCGGCGGCCGCAGTTCCGGCGATCACGATGAGCAGGCCGAACGTGGCGACCACCTCGCTCGTCAACGCCGCTGCCGAGACGCGCGAGCGCTCCGACCACTCCACGGGATCGAGTTCGAACATCACGTTCGCCAGCACCGTGCCACAGATGCCTCCCACGAACTGGGCACCGAC
>JAHDHM010000245.1 GCA_020631315.1 Acidimicrobiales bacterium | reverse complement strand
GGCCAGGTGTATGAGTCGGTGCGACGCGAGACCCAGCGCATCGGCTGGTCGCAGATGCTGCGGCTCGGCTTCGCACGCATGGTCCGGCGCCGTCGCGGTGGCGGCTACTTCGTGATCCACACTCCCGAACACGCGGGAGGCAGTGGGCCCAAGCGCGTCGCGTATCGCACACAGAACGTGCACATCGCGATCGGCTATCCAGGCGTCGCGTTCCTCCCCGACCTCCAGGCGTACCGAGACGAGCACCAGGACTTTCATCGGGTCGTCAACGCCTACGAGCCGCACGACCACGTGTACTCCCAGGCGGCAGCACGTCCGACCACCGTGCTGGTCCGTGGCTCGGGCATCGTGGCGTCGCGCATCTTGCAACGTCTGATCGACGACATCGAGGGCAGTGGCGCACAGACCCGCATCGTCCACCTGTTCCGCAACTACGTCGGTGGTCCGCAGGGCGATGACCCGAAGTTCACACGACCGGGCGCCAACGGGTTCGCCTACCAGGCGTTCAACTACCCGAAGGCAGCGTGGGGCGGCCAGCTGCGACACCGCCTCGAGCAGCTCGAGGGCGATGCCCGGGCCGAACTCCTCGACCAGATGGGTGGTACCAACACGGCGCCCCGCAAGGACTGGCAGCAGCAGATCGACCGGGGGATGAAGGCCGGCTTCTACAGCCAGAGCATCGGCTCGGTGACCAGTGTCGAACCGGTCGACGGCAGTGACCAGATCACGACGACCATCACCAACCGGGCCGGTGACACCCAGACGATCAACGCTGACTTCATCATCGACGCCACCGGCTTGCTGGCTCGTCTCGAGGACCACCGCCTCATGGCCGACCTGCTGCAACACGCCGGCGCCGGCAAGAACCCGAAGGGTCGCCTCGACGTCGATCACTCCTTTGCGGTGCGAGGCGTCGACGAGGGGCCCGGGCGGGTCTATGCGTCGGGATCGATGACGCTCGGCGGGTACTACGCCGGTGTCGACAGCTTCCTCGGGCTCCAGTACGCCGCGATGCGCATCGCCGACGACATGGCAGCTCGAGGTGAGGTCCGTCGTCTCGGCTCGCTGAGATCGATGTCGCAGTGGACCCGGTGGATGAGGAACGTGGCGCCATGACCCCGACCCTGATGGGACGTCTACAGACCCGGATCGTTCTCCTGGCCACGGTCGGTGTGGTGTGGACACTGCTCATCGGCCCGTTCCTGGTGGGAATCATGGCCGACGAGGACGCCGCACTCGGCGACGTCTACCGCCTCGCGTTCGCAGCGCTCGTGGTCGTCGGCGTGGTGGGGGTCGCGTGGGAGTTCCTCTATCACGGGCTGCAGCAATATCGCTGGGAGAAGGACTGGCCAACGCTGTTCGGGCTGCTCCAAGGCGTTCCCGAGGCGGTCACCACGCTGCTGGTGCTCTCTGCCGGTCTGCCCTGGGACGTCGGCGACGTGCCGATCGGGGCGTATCTGATCCATTTCGCCACGACGTGGATCGTCGTGTGGCTCTTCGCCAACGGTCCGATGCGGGTGATCGTTCCGCGTTGGCGTTACGACGGCGGCCGATTGTTGTGAGCTTCGGTGCCGACGACCTGGCCGAGCTCATCGACGCCGGGCGCGACGAGCGATCCAGGACGCGGCGCCGACGTTCTCGAGCTGCGCTCGCGGTGTCGTTCGGCGTGCTCGCGGTCTGGCTGGCCTACGTGTCCCTGGCTGGTCAGTGGGGCCGCGTCGCGGACCATTGGGCTTCGGCCCTCACGATGGTGGCGGGGTCGTTCGTGGCGGGCTCGACGCCGCAGGGTGGCGGTGCGGTCGCCTTCCCGGTGTTCACCAAGGTGCTGTCGATCGACACGTCGGTCGCCAGGACGTTCTCTCTGTGCATCCAGACCGTCGGCATGACCGCCGCCAGCCTGTCGATCATCATCCAACGCCGCACGGTCGAGTGGCGCGCGGTCGCGGTCGCAGCGCCGGTCGCTGTCGTGTCGTTCCTGGCGTCGGCGGTGCTGCTGGGCGATGCCGACGCCCCGTTCTGGCCGAGTCGCCTCCCCGGCGCCTACGTCAAGGTCACCTTCACGCTGATCGTCGCCGCGATGGCCGTCATCGTGTGGTTGGGCTATCGCACGCAGATCCTCGAACGCGTCGAGGCGCTGTCGAGCGGTGGACCGCGGATCCGCACCGCCATGGTGCTCGGCGCAGTCCTCGGCGGGCTCGCCAGCTCGCTGACCGGGTCCGGCGCTGATGTCGTCGTCTACCTGGTCGTGGTGGTCGTCATCGGCCTCAGTCCGAAGGTCGGGGTCCCGACCAGCGTCATCGTGATGACCTGCGTGTCGATCACCGGGTTGGTGCTGTACGGCATCGTCGACGGCCAGCTGTCGGTGACGGTGGTCGACGGCAGCGTCACACACGTCGGCGGCGACGCGGTCGCCGTGATCGACGGGCGTGCGGTCTTCGGCCCGGGTGCGGCCCTGCCGGCCGACCGGTTCGATCTCTTCGGGCTGTGGCTCGCTGCTGCGCCGGTCGTCGCCTTCGGGGCACCGCTCGGCGCCTGGGTCAGCTCACTCGTGACCGACCGGCAACTGGTCCGCTTCGTCGTCGCACTCGCGGTCGCCGAGACGGTGAGCACCATCGTGTTCCTCGACGGTCTGCTGAACGAACCGGACGGCGCCCTGATCGCCTACGCAGTGGTGGGTGGGCTCGTGATGGTGCTCGGGCTGAGGGCACTGCAGCGACATCGTCACCGGATCCTCGGGTTGCCCGGTGTCGACACGTCGAGCCCGTTCCACCGCGAACGTCTCGACGTCGGCGCCCGCTTTCGCGACGATCTCGAGAAGGGAGCCGACACGTGAACCGCATCGCCGACTACGAGTTGCTCGAGCTGCTGTCCGAGGGCAACCACGGCACCTTCCACCTCGCCCGGACACCACAGCGGCTCGGTGTGGACGCACCGCAGGTGATGGTCAAGGTGCTGCATCTGACGGCAACCGACGCTGCGTTCGCTGCGTTCGCCCGAGAGCTGCGCGCCATCGTGGCGGTTGCGTCGCCTCACCTGACGACGCTCCTCGACGCCGGCCAGGCGGGTGGACGGCTGTTCTACGTCGTGCCGCACTACCCGGCCGGGTCACTCGCATCAGGTCGTCACGACGCCAGCGTGGTCATCTCTGCCGTGGCCGGCGCAGCGCGTGGCGCTCATGACCTCCACGAGCTCGGCGTCGCTCATCGCGACATCCGACCTTCGAACGTCATGGTCACGCAGGAGGGTGGCGGGCATCTCGCCGATCTGGGCTTGGCCACGGCGGGTTCGCTCGGCACGATGACGGTCGGGGTCGGACCGATCGGCACGGTCGAGTACATGGAACCGGGGGTCGTGATGGGTGAACGTGCCGGTCGTGCGTCGGACGTGTGGAGCCTCGCGATTGCAGTGCACGAAGCCCTGACCGGCGTCACCTGCCACCCCGAGTTGCCGCGCGACTCGGCGATCGCCGCGTTTCGTCACGTGGTGCACGTGGCCCCGACGCTGCATCCCGATCTCGATCCTGCGATCGCCGCAGTGATCACCCAGGCGCTCGCACCGTCGCGAGCGGATCGCCACCCGACCGCACTGGACTTCGCGCTCGACCTCGAGCGCGCTGGAGGACGCACATCATGATCCATCCTGTTCGCCACGACGGTGTCGGCGTCGTCGCTCGCCGTGCCGGTCTCGCCGCGGTCGTGTCGGGGCCCGATGCGGTGTCGATGGCCGACGTGATCCTGGCGTCGACGGGCGATGCTGCCGAGTCGATCCGGGCCCTTGCACGAGAGATGCTCCAGCGCGATCTGACCTCCGGCGCGCTCGTCGCCGAGGTCGGCACGGAGGTCGAGGTCTTCGCATTCGGCTCGGTCTGCGTGATCGTCGGCGGCGTTCGTCACGACGCTGCAGCGGAGATCCTCGGTCTGAGCATGCGCGTCGAAGCTGCAGCGCTCGACGCCGTCGTGCCGTCGTCGTTGGCGCAACCGGAGGCGTCCTGGGAGCGACTCGAGGTCGGGATGATCGCCGGCGACGGGTTCACGACCATCGCCGGGCATGCCATCGCGGCGTCGACGGCTCCGAATGCGGCGATCGACGTCGCGACCCTCCTTGGTGACGATCCCGAGACCGATCCTCCAGTCGTCGAGGCGGAGCCGACGGCGCCGACGGACTACCGCTCGATCGACCTGTCGGTCACCGTCGACGCGGTGGGCAATGCGCCACTGCCGGTCGACGGCCCGGTGGGCGAGGTGGCCGACGACCTGCCGCCGTATCAACGGCCGGTCCAGGTTCTCGGGGTCATGTCACCTCGGGGACACTTCAACCATCCCGAGGCGCGCTATTGCAGTCGGAGCGGTGTGAAGATCGGCGCGTCCCACACCCGCGCCTTCGTGCACGGCGAACGTCCGTCGCTCGGCATCATCAGTTTCGACGATGGTCTCACCTATTCGGTCCAGTGGAACACGGTGATCGGCCGGGACCCGGTCGCCGACCCCCGGGTCGTGAGCGGCGACGCAGCTGCGTTCGCAGTGGGTGCCGACGAGCTGGCGGTGTCGCGTTCGCATCTCCTGCTGGAACTGGATGAGTGGAACGTGCTGGTCAGCGATCTCGAGACGGCCAACGGCACCTGGCTCCGACCAGCCGGCGAGACCGAGCCGCGCCGCCTCGCAGCGGGGGAACGTGTGGTGATCAGCCATGGCGCCGAAGTGACGATCGGAGAGCGCTCGTTCGTGTACCACGAACACCACGTCCGCTGACTCAGCCGGCGACGAGGGTCACCCGGCGACGACCAGTCCTCCGACGAGTACCGACACGTCCTGTGTGGCGTCGATGCGTCCGTCGAAGAGGATCCGTCGATCGCAGTCGACGGCGCGCAGCACCCACTCGCCTTCGCTGACACCGATGGGGAAGCGTTCACCGTCGGGGATCGGTCCAGGAAGGCGATCGATGCCGACGGCCGATGCTCCGGCGACGTCGAGGTGAACCGAGCAGATCGACACGCCGCTGGCGTTCTCGACGAACACGGTGGTGCCCCGCTGTGGCCCGACGCGGAATGAGTGGGTGAAGACCCGCCGGCCGTCGACGACCCACGATGCCTCGTAGCGGCCGGCGGCAAGGCCTGCGTCGTCGTTGGCGCACGCCCAGAACGTGCCGTCGACCGCACCGCGATTCTCGCCGGTCGCGTCGTAGCGGCGGATCGGCTGGCCATCGACCGACCAACGGACCGCCCAGGCCGCGCCGACGGGTAGACCGGTGTAGTCCCAGTTGAGACACAGCGTTCGTTCGCCTGCCGCCAGAGTCACGGTGTCGTCGACCGCCTGGTTGTTCCGGACGTCGGTGCTCCAGAACGCGTTCGTGACGCGGGTTCCGTCGGGCGGCTCTGGCACCGTGGGGAGCGTCGCGGTGGCAGCTGGTTCATCGGCGACAGGCTCGGTGGTGGCGGGAGCAGTCGTGGTCACGGCCGCTTCCGTCGTGGTGGTCGTTGCAGCCGTGGGCTCCGGCGCACTGGTGGTGGAAGCGGCACCGGTGCTCTCGCTCGAGCCGTCGGGCTCGTCACCTCTTCCCGCAGCCCAGATCGCGATGGCGGCGACCATTGCCAGCAGCAGCACGGCGGCGGTGACCGCCAGTCGACGGGTGACCGGCACGCGCGCACCGGCGCCCACGT
>JAHDHM010000244.1 GCA_020631315.1 Acidimicrobiales bacterium | reverse complement strand
CTGATCGCCCAACTGTTCGGGCTCCCATCGCGGCGGCAGCGGCGAATCGCTCAAATCGCGAGCCCGTCATCTCCCGAGGTACGAGGCGGCGCAGGTGACCGCACCGATCCGGGCGTCGGGCGACCCGAGAGGTCTGGCTCTGCGATCGCCGCCGACACGTCGCTCCGCAACGCCAGCGCCAGATACCGGCCAGTCGGGGCGATGGTCGGAGAGATGACGAATCGCTCGATCGACGACACGTCGCCACCGGCCGGCCGGCTCGGACCGCCGATGCTGCGACGCGAAACCCGGCCAGCATCGGGCTCGAAGCGGCGAGCCACGTCGAGCAGCTCAAGAGCGAACGGATCCGGTACCGACGACGAACTCATGTCGAGGAATGCCGACGCACTCTCGGAGATCATTCGGTCCTGGTCTGTCAGCGCGGTGAACAGCCGATCGGTCGAGTACTGCGCAACCTCGCTCAACGCCGCCGCACTCACTTCGGCACCCAACTCGTCCCTCCACATCTGAGCACGGAGATCCGTGACGAAGTGTCGACGAGGCGTCCGATGGTCCTCGCCGAGTACGTCGCCGAGCGCAATGTCACCGAAGACGTCGGACACGAGCTCGCCCTGCTCGGCTCCGGTCAGACGGGCAAGGCGGTTCGACGAGCGATGCCGAAGTTCCTCGAACATCTCAGTCATCCACCCAGGGCTGAACACCGACTGCGCAGCCCTCGACGCCAGACCCTCGAGGCTGTCCTCGTCGTAGCGCGCCTCGGCAATCGACAGCGCCAGCGGCAACGTTTCCGGCAGCTCGGCACTCTTCTGGATCTGCAGCACCTCAAGCCGGAAGGGCCGATGCGAGACCTCGCTCAGGATGGCCACCCATTCCAAGTGCTGCCGATAGAGGTGGTCGAGTCGATCGATCTCCGCGCTGCCCTGCACGAAAACCCGTTCGGCATGGGCGAAGGCTTCGTTCTCCGCCGTCCGCTGATGCTGAAGTCGCGCAACCCGCCGTGCATGGAACAGACCCGTCACCACGGCCGTGGCTGCGTAGACCATGGTCGCCAGCCCGCCCACGAACAACGCCCGCGCCCAAGAGATGTCTGCCGTGGCAGGCAGATCGGTCGCCGCACCGAGGAACAGCCAGACCAGCAAGAGCGCTGCGCTCGCTCCGAGCACCGCAACCGTGCTGCCAAGTCGTGGATACGGCGACAGAGCCAAGTCACTACGACCCGCGGCGAGCGTCTCGGCCGCCGAGGTCGTGTCCTCGATCGCCCGGTCCAACTCGCCGGACAAGTGCACGGATGTCGCCCACGCAGCGGTCGACCGTTGCGGGCGCGCCCATGCAATCACAGCTTCGTCATCGGTGGCCGCTGCGGCGCGGGCGTCACCCACTGCAATGACGACAGACCCGTCCTCCGAGCGATAGGGCTCAACCGTCGGGGCCGGCACGACACGGTTCGGATCCGTCACGAGCACGCGGGCCTGCCCCCGACGAAGTTCGGCCAAGCCGTCGATGTCCGAGCCGTCCTGCAGCGCGAGGTAGCGACCGACAAGTCGCCTCCACGCCGACGGATCGCCAACACGTGTCGCGTCAGCGCCGGACAAGTCCCGCACCGTCTGCGCGAACTCGGACACTCCGGCCGGATCCAACGTCGTGGTGACCAGCTCTGCAGACGTGCCGCCGTAGCGGACCTCGATGGTCGACTCCGGGCCGAACGTCAGTTTCTGCGTCCAGCGTTCAGCCACTGATTGAGCTTGTGCTGCGTAGTCGGCGCGCAGATGCGCTGTCTCGCGGCGCAGCGCCGAGACCGTGAGGTCCCACATGAGCGACCACGACTCGCCCAGAGCCAGCCGTCGGCGGCGTTTCTCGGTCGGCGGGACCAACCGTCGATAGCTGAACCACTCGAGATCACTCACCAGTAGGCGGGCCATCTCGCTCGACGAAAGTTCAGACCCCGCCTCGACGAAGGAACCATGGGCCGGACCCGGCACCGGCCAGCCGCCTTCAGGCGACAATGCCCGCCGCACACGCCGGATCGGCTCGACGCCGCCGTCCAAGATGCGAGCACTGTGACGCACCAGACGCACCACCGGCTGGTTCTCAGTGACCTCAGGAATCACATCGGCCACCGGCGAGAACGTGGACGCCGCCCACAGGCCGGCGATGCCGACCACGCCGAGCGCACCGTGTTCCCCGAGACAGCCGCGCACCTCCAGCAGGTTCGGCGTCCCGTCGTTGCGCTTGTCCTCTGGCGCCACGACCAGGTTCACCGCGTCGTGGCGAAAGACCGAAGGAAGCTCCTCCTCAGGTGTCAGCGGCACGTGCACACGGAAGTGACGTGGTGGTTCACCCGTCGCCATCGCACGAGCAAGACGAGCCGCGAACTCGTCAGCGATGTTCAGGTGTGACAGAGCGCCACCACTGAACGTGACAGCGAGGACCGACACCGGTTCGTCGTGGGCCATCGCCAACTCATCAAAGAAGTTCCCCGATGACACAACGCCGCCGTCGACGACATCGATCTCGCCGTTGGCTCCCGTGAGAATGCCGAATGGCGCCAGCAACTCCAGAGCCGAGAGCTGCACCAGCAACTCGCGGGCGCGCCGTTCATGCTCGCCATCGCCGAGTACGAGCGCCGTCAGCCTCACAAGAGACCCTGCGAATCGCTCACCGGCGTCGCACGGTTCAGCTGCTCGAATGCCCGATTCACATCATCCTCCAACTCGATGCCGCGAGCGATCTCGAAGAACCTGGGCTTCGTACGCTCGGAGCGGAACGCATTCGCGTACGACGTTGCCTGCTCTTCCCAGAATCGCTGCAGGTCCTCGCGGCGCTCACCCGCCGACGCGCCCTTCGTACGGGGGGTGCCACCCCACGGCGTCGCACCGGTGGCGATCCAGTCTTCGACCTCGCCGTTCAGAGTCGAGTAGCTGCGCGGGTCTCCGTCGAACTCCGGACGGTCCTTGCCCAACTCGAACAGACGCACGTAGGGCGCCACAGTCGAGCGACTCCGCTCCGGAATCTGCACCATCGCCACGGGCAGGCTCTCGAGCACTGCAGCAAGATGGCCATAGCCACCTGTCGTGCTCTCACCCACGAGTGGATGGGGGAAGCGCACCCACTCGGTGGCATCGCCGTACAAACGCACACTCTCCTGCGAGTCCGGAATCCAGATCTCCAGCGGCGTCTGCCAACCGTCGCCACGGACCATGTCCAGGGTCTTCGCCGTGTACCAGCCGCGGATGATCGCCCGCCGAACTGCGGGCGGCACCGGCGCTGCAGTCACCGTGCCGGATGGCGCGGGTGCGGCGTCGACTGCGTCAACGGCCGTGAGCGGCGCCACTGCCAGAACGATGCCCGCTTCGCCGGGTCCCCATAGGTCGCTCCGAGCTGCTCGGCGATCGGGCGAACCAGACCGTCGAACACCATGGGCAGCCACGGGTTGGCCAAGAAGGTCGAGATCTCGACACGTTGCTGGTCACCGTCTGCGAAGAACTTGGACAACCCCTCCTTCGGCTCCCCGGACTGGATCAAGATGTCCTCCACCGAGGACCGCACCGGGTGCGCTGACGGGAAGGGCAGCCGCGTCATCACTCGAGTACGCCCAACCTCGGCCTCGTCGTACAGATCACTCAAGGTCGAGTAGTCGATCTCGGCAAGAGGGTCGGAGGCATCGATCGCCGACCGCAACGCCCCGAGGAAGCGATTGCGGCGCTCGTTGCGCTCTCGTTCATCGACCCGCGGATCGTCCAGGAAGGTCGCGAGATCAGCGCGCAGTGCATCCGAGAACGCTGTTCCCGGCCGTTCGAGCCACCGTTCCGCACGTTCGAGCAGCTGGAGCGCTTCGAGATCGACATCGAAACGGGCACTTGCCGGAGCCCAGCTCGAGATCGCCAGGTCGGCCACATCGGGCCGCCATGTCGTCGGCTGCGAGATCGACGGGTAGCCATCGAACCCCTGAATGACCGAACGCATCGCCTCGGCCTCAGCGTCACCGACACGCTCAGCTTCCGTTGAGCGCACCAGAAGGTCGTCGTACATCTGCGGAAACTCGTCGATCGACTCGACCAGCAGCTCGTTGCGGGGCGGCACCAGCGACTGCGGTACCGGACCGTCGGACCATTGACGCACCAGCGGCAATCTGCCATCGACGCGTTCGTCCATCGATCGCCACAACTTCGCTTCGACGTCACCGAGCTCGCGCGCCAGAGGCTCGATGAACCTGGCAGCAAGATCGACCATCACGCTCGCCGACAAGCGCCTCAACGATGCCTCGCTGCGGTAGTGCGATCCCTGCACGCCGTCGACAATCGCCTGCCGGACATCTGGATGACGCGCTGGGATGGAGCTTCGGCCCGACCCGAGGCGCAGGGCCACTTCAGAAGGCGCCGTCGAGGCGGCACGGTCGTGAGACGAGGCCTCGTTCCGTAGCTCTTCGGCCACGTTCGACAGCTCGATTGCCGTGAGCTCGAGAAGCTTCTGGGTGATGGCCAAGCCACGTTCGGCAAGCTGCTCACGAACAGCCTCGAGCAGCCGTTCCTGCACCCCGTCGCACCACACCCGACCCGAAGCCCGAGTGAGACTCTCCAGATCACTGTCGAGTCGAACCGAGTGGGTGTCGAGCGAGGTCGTGATCCGCGCTGCCCATTCATCGGCCCGCAGATCTGGACTGCCCTCGGTGACCTTGGCGAAGACCTGCTCGACCGTCCCAGCGATCGTCGACGACTTCTCCGCCGAACGGATGCCGTCGATGATCTCGTTGTGCGACTCGCCACGCTCGTTGAGGCCGCATCGAGACAAGAAGGTCGACAGCGTGGCCTCGGCCTCCGCCGCGACAACGACATCAGGCGGCAGGTCGTTTCCATCGGCCTCGGCGCGATCAAGATGCCACCGAAGCAGGTGACTGACCGCCCTGCGCGCCAGCCGTCCCGAGGAATACTCCTCCAAACGATCGCGACCGAGATTCACCGCCGAGTACCCGAGCGAGCTGGCAATCGCGCCATTCGAACGCGTGCGCAGTCCCAGTCGATCCGGATAGCGACGGGCAGCCTGGTCCCAGTTGGCGCCGAGGAACGCCCGCGTCTCGTTCTGGATCTCCGGGCTGGTCGACCATGCCGCCAAGGCCTCGGCCATCGTCCGGAAGACGTCCAACTGGTTGTTGAACGCAATCCCCTTCATGTTCTTCGCTCCAACGATGAACGGGAACTGCGGCCCGCGCCGATCGAGGGAGCCGATCAGCCCACTCTGCTCGTGAAAGCGGGAGGTCTGGGCGTGGTCAGAGTCCAACCACGCGCCGGCCATGATCTCGCTCAACGCCGCCAAGGCATTCGCTTGAACGCCACCGCGGACGCCCTCTGACAACGACGCAAACACGTCCGGCGCGTAGAGGATGCCCGTCGACTGCGCTGCCCAGGTCTTGCCCAACAGGCGCAGCGCATCGCAGACGTCGATCAGTGCGCCGGCGCCCGAACCACCTGCGAGCGACGACACCACGACAACGAACGGCTCGGGACTTTCGAGACTTCGCTCCCCCGTCAGCTTCAGGGAGATCTCGTCGAGCTCTTCGCGTACGCGGTTCGCGGACAACGCGCCTGCGGCAGCCTGAAGTGCCTGCGCCACCGACTTCAGTGACACGACCGTGATCGCACGACCAAGCGCCCGGTACTGGCCCGCGCCCGTCGAAATCTGCACGTGGACATCGGCCGGA
>JAHDHM010000243.1:3359-5707 GCA_020631315.1 Acidimicrobiales bacterium | reverse complement strand
AAACAGCCGGGACTTCGAGCCCCCGGAGCCCGTCGACGTGATCGTCCACGAGCAGATGGGCGACGAGTTGTTCAACGAGAACATGGTGGCGAACGTGCTGGATCTTCGAGACCGATGCCTTCGCGAAGGCGGCCGGATTCTCCCGGGTCGATTCCGGCTGTTCGTCGAGCCCGTGCGCTTCGCCGAGTCGCATCGCGTTCGCCGCTTCTGGAACATCGAACTACCGGACGGGCTCGACCTTTCGCCGACCCGTGAGTCGATCACCGCGGCCCGCTTCGACTCGGACCAGATCTGGGCCCGCCCCGGTGCGGTGGCGGCGTTCGCCGGTACCCCGGCCCCGCTGCTGGAGTTCGATCTTCACGACCTCCGGTCGATCGACGATCTGCGCGTGGACCACGTGGTCGATCGAACGATGCTCGAGTCCGGGATCGTCGATGGTCTGTGCGTCTGGTTCGAGGCCACGTTTCCGGACGAGACGCTCCTCACGACCTCTCCCCTGGCGCCACCGACGAGCTGGGGCAACCGTGTCGTTCGGGTCGATCGCGATGTCGTCGCCGGCGAGCGACTGCGGTGGCACGTCCACCTCGGATCGTTGGTCGACCCAGCCACCTGGCTCGTCGACGCCTTGTGACGCCGGGGCCGCCTGGCGCACTACGATCCGTTGCCATGGCCCGCACCGTCCCCGACCACGTCCGCTCGTCGATTCGTACGACCAAGGCTGCCCTGCGGGCAACGTGCGACGTGGAGGCGCGGTTCGCCGAGATCGAGCGACACATGCGGTCCGAGGTCGACGCGATCCGCTCGGCTGAGGATGCGGGCAGATCCGTCATCCCGGAGATCTCGTATTCCGACATCGCTGAGAACCGCGTGGACCAGGCGGCAGTCGATGCCGTCCGACGCCGCGGCTGCGTGGTGATCCGCGGCGTCTTTCCTCGGGCCATGGCCGAGTCGTGGAACCGGGAGCTCGGCGAGTACCTCGAGGAGAACGACTACGTCGAGCGGGCGAAGGCCGGGGCCGGCGACGACTTCTTCGACACCGTCTCGTTCGGCAATCCCCAGATCTTCGACATCTACTGGTCCCGCCCGCAGGTCCTCGCTCGCCAGTCCGAGTCGATGGCAGCAACCAAGCGCTTCCTGAACGGGCTCTGGGACGCCGATGCCCCTGCGGGCCCGGAATTCGACCCATCCCACGACCTCGTCTACGCCGACCGTATTCGCCGCCGCGATCCCGGCGACGCCACGCTCGGGCTGGCTCCCCACATCGACACCGGGTCGTTCGAGCGATGGGTCGACCCGGCATTCCGCGCCATCTATGCCGACGTCTTCGGCGACGACTGGACGCGCTTCGACCCGTGGCGGGCGGCCCACCGCACACAGACGCGGGAGTTCGAGTCCGCCACCGTGTGCTCCGCCTTTCGCACATTCCAAGGCTGGACCGCGCTGACCACCCAGGGACCTCGAACGGGCACGCTGCGTCTGCTGCCGATCGCCAACTCGATCGCACACGTCCTGCTCCGTTCCCTCCAACCGGACGTCCCCGAGGACGAGCTGCTGCTGGCCGCACCGGGTCAGGTGCTCGGTGCCGACGAGCGAAGCCATCCCACGTTGATGGACGGAATGGTCAGCATCCCCGAGGTCGCACCCGGCGACACGGTGTGGTGGCATCCCGACGTCATCCATGGTGTGGAGGACGCCCATGAGGGTGCCGAACAAGCCAACGTCATGTACATCGCCGCCACGCCGTGGTGCGCGAAGAACCTGATGTACGCCCGACAGCAGGCTGCTCACTTCCTGGACGGCCGAAGCTCACCCGATTTCAGGCCCCAGGACTTCGAGGTGGACTTCCGCGGCCGAGCCACGGCGGACGACCTGACCGAGCTCGGACGCACCCAGATGGCGCTCTAGCGGCGTCAGCTCCCGTGCGGCGGACGCACGACGGACACGCTGATTCGCTGACCGAGCATGTGGCTCTCGACCGGCTCTGCCGGCTCGAAGCCGGCTGCCGTTCGGGGTGCGGCGAGGTTCTTGGCCAGGTCGGTGCACAGGAGGCCGCCAGACGGTGCTGAAGCTTCGAGGGCGTGCGCTTCGATGGCCGCCGTCCCGTGGCACGACCCCTCGGTGATGCTGACGTCGCCGACCGCAACACCCACCCGCAGCGTGACCTCCTCCGGCAGGGTGTCGTGGACGTGCGCCTCGGCAACGGCGGCGAGCATCCGAAGCCCGCAGTCCACCGCCGACACCGCAGCTTCGAAGACGGCAATCACTCCGTCGCCGGTTCCGGCCACGACACGCCCGTGCTCCTCGTCGACGGCGTCGCGAAGCAGCACCTGCAGTTGGCTGCGGACCTC
>JAHDHM010000243.1:0-3349 GCA_020631315.1 Acidimicrobiales bacterium | reverse complement strand
TGTCGATGGCCGAGTCGAAGACAAAGGGCACGTGGCGCAGCCAGATCTACGACCCGTACCTGCGTCTGCCGATCGAGTTCCACGACGCCGACCGGCGCGCTGATCGCCCACGCGTTGGAGGAACGCGGTCGAGCCCACCTGGTCGACCACGAGGACGGCCAGCAGCTGGGTTCGGAGGTCGCGCTCGTTCATCGGCCTCGACCGTAGCCGGGACCGGTCGTCAGCAACCGGAATGGAACACGGGGCAACCGGTCCCCTCGCGCTGGCCACACGAGTAGGCGTACGCCCGGGCTCGCGCCGCAAGCAACTTGTCGTCGGACGCCTCGAACCCGTCGATGAGGCGAGCGGGGTTGTAGCTCACCTTCTCGCAGTTCGCCTCCTGGTCGTCGAGGATCCGATCGAGCGTGAGCACGCCGGCGGAGATACGGCGCCGCTGCACCTGCCAGAGGTGGGTCGGGTCGTCGACACGGTCGCCGGCGTCGCCGATGGCGAAGTTCAACGTGAAGCTGATGGAACCCGTGGCAAGGCGTCGACGCAGGTCGTGGTGGAGGTAGTCGTTCGGGAGCACCTCACGCTCGGCGGGCGTGACACCCCGGACGCCGAGGAAGGGCTCCCAGTGGTACCTGATCGGTCGAACGCGACCGTCAGGAGCGGTCGCCATGAAGGTGTGGACGCCGTGGTACGTGGCTCGTGCGTAGCTGATGGGTGTGATGAGTCCGGCGAGGGCAGCGACCGCCGTCTTCGCCTCGGGATGCGCGTTTGCGTACGCGGTCAGGTGTTCGGGGCTGATCGCGGCAGCCACATCGTCGGGCGGAGGTGCAGGCGGCTGGCGGAGCTGCAGGGCCAGCTTGAATCGGTCCCACCAGGAGAGGCGAAGCTCGTCCACGGGTACCGGAACGCTGATCTTGCTGAAGTCGTCGAATCGCTCTCCGTCGCTGACGAAGAAGACCGGGAGCGTCATGGCGACGAGGTCGGTTTCGTTCTCCGCCCCCCGATGGAACTTGACGGCGAGGCCCCGTGCGTCGGTGTGGAGATCGTGTTCAGTGTCCAGCCCGCTGCCGTTGCTGAACCGGGCGATGACCGGGGTGGGGCCGCCGGTGAACTGGTCGGCCACACAGAAGTCGGCGACGACGGAGGACGGCGTGAACGTGCCGCTGGCACCGATTCCGACGGTGTGCGCCGCCCGCGTGCCGGGGGTGCGGCCCGGGAAGTCACGCTCGGTCCATTCGACGAGCTCTTTTCCGGTCGCACCCGAGGTCACTGTGTCGGTCATTTCGATCCCTTCCCGCGTGGTCGCAGGCTAGACCGAGGTCTCGGAGCCGTCGAGCAGTTCTCGGGCCCGCCGTTCGATGGTGCCCAGTCCGAGTTCGGTGGCTGCTGCCAGCGCCGAGGCGAGGAGCTCGCGTGCTTTCGGGGCATCGGGCTCGGGGCGTTCGAGCAGACTGCGGGCCCAGTCGAGCCGCACGCGGGCCAACAGGACGGGCGCCGGCATCTCCCGGTGCCACTGCTCGGCCTCGGCAAACGAGACGTCGGCCTCGTCGTAGGCCCCGGCCACGTGCTCGAGCATGGCCAGGTAGCGGCCCACTGAGCCGAACCAGTTCGTCGCGTTGTCCACACACTGCCGCCGGTACGGCTTCAGCGCATCGTGCAGGAGGTGGGCCCGGCTGCGATCGCCGAGTTGAAAGCACGTCTCGGCGAGGAGCGCCATGGTCATGAGCCAACTCAGGTCGTGCAGCAACGACTCGGAACGATCGGCGAGCTCCTCGTAGATGGGGCGGGCGTCGTCGAACTTGCCGAGCTCGCAGTAGATCACCGCCACGCCCGCCTGGAGCGAAGGAATGCCCTGCATGTTCTCTTCGGCGGCCGCAGCGAAGATCTCTTCCATCTCGGCCAACCGCCCCTGATGGAAGCGAAGGTTGAACAGCTGGCCGGCATAGAAGGTCAGCGCATCGGGCTGACCGGCCGACTCGGCCAGCTGGTAGCACTCGAACGCAAGGCGCTCCGCGTCGTCCAGCTCACCGGCGACGATCGCCCGCAGCGCCTGGCGCATGCGCAGGTAGGACTCGACGACGGGCTGGCGCAGGTCGGCCATGCCCGCAACCATCTCCTCGAGGCAGCGATCGGCGAGGTCGAGGTCGCCGGCCTCCATCGCCGCCTGGAACTGGGCCGATGCTGCGTTGAAGCTCCACTGGACCATCGGCGACCCCTCGAGCAGCTCACGGAGGCGCTGGCAGAGGCCGAGCCGTTGCTCCAGCCCACTGGCGTTCCAGAAGAACCCGATCCGCATGCTGAGAATGTGCGCCAGCGTGGGCGTGTGATCGAGACGCACCGCCATCGCCAGCGATTCGTCACTCAGGTGCTGGCGCCATTCGAGTTCCGTACCGAACGTCAGCTCGATGCTGAGGTTTGCGAGCAGCCGGGCCCGGTGCGACGAGTCCTCGTTGCCGACCGCAGCGATCGCCATCTCGAGCAGCCGAACCCGAGCGGTGTCCGTACGGCCCGCGGAGCTGAAGAAGCCACGCGAGTTCGCCAGGGCGGCCTGGACGACCGTGGGGCTGTCGCCGTGCTCTGCGGCCACGTCGGCCGCTTCGATCAGCACCGACCGGGCACCGCGGCGACCCGCTTTGCGCATCGCACCACCGAGCGCAAGCAGCAACCGGCCTCGGGTCGAGGGCGGCAGCGTGCAGCCGTAGTGCCCGAAGGCTTCGATGGCGGCCGCATAGTGATCGACGGCCTGGTCGAACCCGAGGCCGGCGATGGCCGCTTCGCCGGCGAGCTGGAGCACCTCGACCGCGCGATCGATGTCGTCGGGGTCCTGTGTGCGTTGGTAGTGGTAGGCGAGGTCATCGAGGTGTGGGGTCAGGTCTCGTGCGTGGACCCGCTCGATGGCCACCGCAACGTCATGGTGACGTTGGGCCCGACGACCGAGCGACATGGACTCGTAGGCGGTGGTGCGAACGAGATCGTGCTGGAAGCGGTAGCGGACCGGCGGTTCGGTGCCCTCGATCAGGAGGCCGGCGTGGATCGCCTGTTCCAACGCGTCGAGGACCACTCCCCTCGGCTGGCCGGAGGCGAGTGCTGCGACATCGAGCTCGACCGACGAGCCGGCCACCGATGCCACGGCAAGGATCTCGGCTGCCGTCTCATCGAGTCGTCCGATGCGATCGGCCACGACCTCGCTCAACGCCGAGGACTGGCTTCGATCGAGGCTGTCGACGCCGGACTCCTGCACGACGGCGAGGAGCTCGGCGAGAAAGAACGGATTTCCGCCGGTCTGGGCCAACAGGCGACCCGCGAGGTCGGTGACGGCGTCGGCACGGATCGCCCAGTCCGGGATGATGACGGTGAG
>JAHDHM010000242.1 GCA_020631315.1 Acidimicrobiales bacterium | reverse complement strand
CATCCGCCCAACCTAGGGGTTGTCGGCGTCAGAACGTGCGTCCAGTCCCGAAATGCGACGTCATTCGGTGACGCTGCGTGAGATCAGCGAAGGATCAGGACGAGACGCCGAACCGCTCAGGGAACCGTCGAGCGAAGATCTGCGGCACCACGAGACTGGTCACGTCGCCGAACTTCTCGAGCTCCGGGAGGTCGTCGACCGGGAACCAGCCCACCTCTTCGATCTCGGGACTGTTCGCGACGGCGTCCTGGGGCAACATGCCGTCGGCGAGTCGCAGGTCGAAGTACCACTCGACTCGACGAGGCTTGCGGCGGTGTTCGATCACGTCGGGTCCACCCACGGTGACCCGCAGTCCCAACTCTTCCTTGATCTCACGGTGGATCGTCTCGAGCGGTTCTTCATTCCAGCCGAGCATCCCACCAGGAAGACCCCAGCCGTGGCGGTAGGAGTGGCGGGCGAGCAGCACCTTGCCGTCGTCGGTCGTGATCACCGCGATCGTCCCGATCCGGTACGCCGGAGAGGTCTTGCCGACGATGAAGTGACGGACCGACATCGGCAGACGCCCGAACTGCCGCAGCAGGAAGGGCTTCAGACCGGTGTGCTCACCGCTGGCCGTGGCTTCAGTCATGTGCTTCTCGTTCCGGTCGGCACGCGGTGAGCAGCTCGTCGAGCAGCTCCTGCGTGGCGGCGTACACCATTCCTCGTCGGCCGTTGTGGTCGCGATGCAACGGTTCGAGCCCGTCGAGCTCTGCGAACACCGCACCCGCCTCCACCGCGATCAGATGCCCAGCGGCGTAGTCCCACAGCCCGAGCTGGCTCACGGTGTCGACGAAGGCGTCGCCACGGGCGGCACCGACGTAGGCGATGTCGAGGGCGGCGGCACCGTTGCAGCGGTACTGCGCCCAACCGAGATGACGCTCTGGCAGACCGTTCACGATGACGATCGCGTCGCCCAGCCGATCGCACGACGAGACCGACAGCGGCTGCCCGTCGAGCGTGGCACCACGTCCACGGACGGCCTGGAACCGCTCGCCCGTCGCCTGGTTGATCACGAGGGCCACTCGCACACCGTCGTCGTCGAGCACGGCGAGGCTGGTGTTGTAGTGCGGGATGTGACGACTGGCGTTCGTCGAACCGTCGACGGGATCGATCACCACGACGTCGCTGGTACGACCCGGCCGGACGCCCGACTCCTCGCTGAACGTTCCCGCACCGGTCGGGGCGACGATCTCGAGCACCCGAGCGTCAGCAGCGAGATCGAACGCGTACTGGTCCGGCCGCTCACCCTTCGCATGCAGGTCCTGGAACGTGGACAGCTCCTCGCGAACAGCCTCGGCGGCTGCCGCCAGCACGTCGATCCACTCGTCATCGGTCATGCAGCCGAAGGTACCGGTCCCGGGTGGAGTTGCTCCGACGTTGTGGCAGGCTGTCGTCGATGGCAGCAGTCGACCTGGCCGGTTTCGTCACCGATCTCAAGGAACACGCCGTCGAGCACGGCTTCCACATCCACGACGAACGGCACTTCGTCGAGACGTACTCGCTGCGTCAGGCGTGGGAGGTCGACCTCCACCCTGCCGAGGCGTGTGGCGGACCGCTCGACCTCCACATGGCACTCGAAGCCGAACCGCGTGTGCTGCTGGCGTTCGAAGACGCGGTACTGGCCCTCGACGACGGCGACCTGCCCGAGGACGACTTCATGGTCTCGCTCAGCTTCAACTGGGCGCTGCCACCGCTGACCCACGGCCCCGATCTGCTGATCCTCGCCACGGACCTCGCCGGCATCGGCGGGACGACCTTGCCGATCGAGGTGTCGGCCATCGACTCGTTCGCATCGATCACCGACCCGGCGCAGCGCACACTCGCCATCGTCGGACGCATCCCGCTGTCGCTGACCGCCATCGTGACCGGCAACGAGAACCTGTGCCACACGCTCGACCTGTGTGCCGAGGTCAGCACCTACCTGCTCGACCGCTCCCCCGTCTGGCTCGACGAATAGCCGACCGGACGAATCGCGAGATCGCCCGCCTCGCCCCGTAGGGTCGAGACCACGACGACACGAGGGGGCACGGCGATGGCGATCGAACGGAAGGTCTTCGGACCGACAGGACACGAGAGCTCGCGGGTGATCTTCGGCGCCGCTGCGCTCGGCGGCATGAGCCAGGAGCGCGCCGACGCCACCCTCGACGTCGTCGACGCCGCCGGCATCAACCACATCGACACCGCCCGTTCGTACGGCGAGAGCGAGGTGCGGCTCGCGCCGTGGCTGCGCACGAACCGCGACCGGGTGTTCCTCGCCACCAAGACCGGAGAGCGGACTTCCGACGGTGCCCGCCGCCAGCTCGACGAGTCGCTCGAACGGATGGGCGTCGACCACGTCGACCTGATCCAGATGCACAACCTCGTCGAACCCGACGAGTTCGAGATCGCCCACGGGCCTGGCGGCGCCGTCGAGGGACTGATGGCCGCACGAGACGAAGGCCTCGTCAGCCACGTCGGCGTCACCGGCCATGGCATCCGCATCGCCGGCATGCACGTGAAGAGCCTGGAGCGCGCCGACCTGTCCAGCGTGCTGTTCCCCTACAACTTCACCCTGCTCGAACGGCCGGACTACCGAGCCGACGTCGACGCCCTACGCGAGCTCTGCGCCGAGCGCGGCGTGGCGATGCAGACCATCAAGTCCGTCTCGAAGGGGCGCTGGCCCGACCCGTCGATGCGCAGGTTCAGCTGGTACGAGCCGATCGACGATCCCGACGCCATCGCGCTCTGTGTCCGGCACGTGCTCGCCAACGACGACCTCTACCTGAACACCACGAGCGACGCCCGCCTGCTGCCCGCCATCTTCGCTGCAGCCCAGGGCTCGATCACCGCACCGAGCCACGACGAGATGGCAGCGATGACCACGGCGCATGGCGTCACCGAGTTGTTCGACGGCGCCGACCTCGAACGGATCTGACCGGTCAGTTCAGGCGAGCCTTCACGAGCTCCGCGACGGTACGGCCGTCGGCGCGGCCGGCGACCTTGGCGTTGACCGCCTTCATGGCCTGACCCATCTGAGACTTCTCGGCGAAGCCCTGCTCGGCGAGCACCTCGTCGACGAGTGCAGCCAACTCGTCGTCGCCCAGCTTCTTCGGAAGGTAGCGCTCGAGGACCTCGAGCTCGGCGCGTTCGTTCGCGGCCCGGTCCGCGGCGCCACCTGAGTCAAACGCCTCGGCGGCCTCGACTCGACGCTTGGCCTGAGCGGCGATCACCTTCAGGACGCCGTCGTCGTCGAGAGTGATGGCGCTGTCGCCGGCGACCTCGGCCTCCTGCACGGCCGCGATGACGGCCCGGAGAGTCGTGACGGTGGTGGTGTCCCTGGCCTTCATGGCCGTGGTCAGATCGGCGCGGATGGTGTCGACGAGCATCCGCTCACTGTACGAGGATCGGCAGCCGGTCTCAGCTGACTTCCGCGGCACCGAGGGGCGGCTCGACCCGACCCAACGCGAACACCGCCGTGGCGACCGGCAGGACGGCGAGCGCCAATGCGGCCGGCGGATAGGACCCCAACCAGCCTTCGGCGACCGCCAACGTGACGGGGCCGAGTGCCGATGCCCCGACACCCACGAGGTTCAGCACCCCTTGGATCGAACCGAGGTGGGTCGTACCGAAGTACACCGGCAGCAGTGTCGAGGTCACCACCCGGACCGCACCACCGGTTGCGCCGAGGCTCACCGCATAGACGAGCACCGACCAACCCGGCCCGGCGATCGCAGCCAGCACGTGCGCAGATGCCATCAGCACCATCGCCACGGCCGGCAGGAAACGAGTGCCGATGCGATCCGCAGCCCAACCGACGGCCAGACCCGCGACCGTCGAACCCACGACCTGCGGGATGAACATCGCCGCCGCCGCGGCTTCGGAGAGACCAGCGTCGCCGAGCAGATCGATCTGATGGAAGTTGAGCGCCGTCACGAGCATGCTCGCCGTCGAACTCGACAAGGTGATGACCCAGAAGATCCTCGTGCGGACCGCCTCGCCGCGCGTCAGCGATGGATCGTGGCGGTCCTCGGTGGCGGCAGGGATGCCCGGACCGATCGGCGCGCCGGTGCTCACCGGACGGGCCCGCGCCGGGGAGCGCTCGACGCCCCGCGGCAAGGACCGGAGACCGAACCACCCGATCGGCACCACGATGCTGCCGACCACCGCCGCAGCGATCAGCCATGCCTGCTCCCAGCCGACACGGTCGATCGCCGCGTTCAGGCCGAACGGCACGAGGGCCATCAACCCCGCCGACACCACCGAGAAGATCCCGAGCGCGAACCCGCGGCGTTCCGTGAACGCGACCGAGACCGTCACCGTCGAGATCAGCGACAGCGACCCCTGGCCGAGGCAGCGGATGCCGACGAAACCGATCGTCAACCACACCAGGCCGTTGACGAACGACATGTTGACCAACGCCAACGTGAACGCCGCACCGACCAACACCTGCGCGATGCGCACGCCGCGTCGGTCGACGAAGCGACCGACGAACGGCAACGCGAGCGAACCGGTCAACGTGCCGACCAGGTAGGCGCCGCTGACACTCGACCGGCCCAGGCCGAGGTCGTCGACGAAGTGATCGATGAAGACCGAGACACCGATGGTCTGACCCGGTCCGGTCAACGTCGCGGTGACGACGGCGACCGCCAGCACGCCCCACGGAGCTCTGGATCGAGCAGAGGACGAGGAGTCGGGCATCCGCCGCACCCTACGCCCAGTTGTCGTGATCCGACGCCATCGTCGGAGGCCACTCCGGGAGAGAACGCCGAGGGGCCACGGCGGTTCGCCGTGGCCCCATCAGCTCAGTCGATTCGAGTCGACGCCAGACGGCGCCTCAGGTTCAGTACCCGCCCTCGACGAAACCGCAGTCGATGCGATCGGTCTTGGAACCGTCGACCATGTAGGCCCGGGCTTCGTAACCGGCGCCACCGGCCGGGGTGTCCAGCTCCACGCTGGTCTGGCCGGCCGGGAAGCGGCCGATCCAACGGCCGTTCTCGAACACCGCGTAGCCCTTGGCCTCGGGGTGGTCATCCCAGATCACGCTGATGCGCTCGTCACCCAGCAGAACGACGGAGCAGCTGAACGGGTCGTCCACACCGTCAACGGTGACCGAACCGCACGGAGTCCAGGGGCCGCGCTCGGGACCCTTCTTCCAGCGGACCTCGTACTCGTAGGTGCCGGGGCCCAGACGGTCGATGTAGGAGCCGTCCTTGGAGGCACCGATCCACTTGCCGTTGCGACGGATCGCGTACTTCGTCGCGCCCTCCGCCTCGCTCCATTCGATCGAGACGACACCGTTCACGACGGTGGCCGCACACTCGAAGGGGACGTCGATCGAGACGGCGCCGCAGTCGGTCCACGGGCCACGCTCGGCGCCGGCGATCCAGCGCACGTCGTACTCGTGGGTGCCGGGCGGCGGGACGTCGACGAACTCGAGGTCGGTCGTGGTGCCGATCGTCTCACCGTTGCGACGGATCTCGTACTCCTCGGCGTCACCGATGAGGTTCCAGTCGATGACCACGACACCGTCGACGAGGCGCGCCGCGCACTCGAAGGCGCCGGTCGCCGTCATGTAGATCGGGTCGACGTCGGTCACTTCCTGCTCGGCGACGAGAGCGTTCGGGTCACCGCAGACCTTCTTGCCGCCTTCCTTCTCGATGTAGAACGACGCGACCTGCCAGGCAGGGTCGACACC
>JAHDHM010000241.1 GCA_020631315.1 Acidimicrobiales bacterium | reverse complement strand
AGGGTGTCGACTTCGAAGCCGACGGCACGATCGTCGCCGACCTCGACCAGGGCATCTACTTCCGTCCCGCCAGCGGCAACCAGATCTTCGTCGGCTCGACGGACCCGGAGTGCGACGGGCACGACTGGGTGACGGACCTCGAGGGCATGAACCGTGAGATCACCGGACCCATCTGGGAACGGCAGATGATGCGGGTCGCCAAACGTGTCGACGAGTTCGGCGTCCCCCACGAACGGCGTGGTCTGGCCGAGGCCTACGACGTCAGCACCGACTGGGGACCGATCTACGACCGCACCGACCTCGACGGGTTCTACGTCGCCATCGGGACGAGCGGGAATCAGTTCAAGAACGCCTGCGTGGCCTCTCATCTCATGGCCGAACTCGTCGTCGCCGTCGAAGCGGGACACGACCACGACACCGACCCGCTCGTCGTCACCGGCGTGCACACCGGCATCGAGATCGACATGGCCGCCTTCAGCCGCAACCGTCCGGTGAACGAAGCCTCCACCGGCGGCGTCCTCGGCTGAGCGCCATCCAACGCCTGTTGCGTCGCAGTCCCTCACATCGAGGGGTCAGCGCCCGATGGGGTGGCATGTCGCATCGCATGCGCCGCAACGAGCAGGGCTTCACCCTCATCGAGCTGATGGTCGTCGTCCTCATCATCGCGATACTTATCGCCATCGCCGTGCCGACCTTCCTCGGCGCACGAGAGCGGGCCCAGGACCGGGCCGTCCAGGCGAACCTTCGCAACGGCGTGACCGCAGCGGCAGTGCTCCTCGCCGAGCAGGGTGACTACGCCGGGACGCTCGTCGACTACGAGAACACCGAGCCGTCGCTCGACTTCGTCGCAGCCGGCACCGCGTTGGTGCCCGGCAACATGGTCGGGCTCAACCTGAACGCCGACAACAGCATCGTGACGTTGGCGGCGGCATCGGACTCCGGCGACTGTTTCTTCATCCAGCGTGCCAGCGGCAACACGGTCGCCACCAACTACCTGCGCTTCGCGACCTGGACCCAGGCCTCGGCGCAGCCGTGCAACGCCGGCAACACGGCAGGTCTCGTCTGGACGAACGACGGTTGGTGAGCCCACACCAGACAGCCGGACCGCGGCCACCGACCGGGTTCCGATGATCGCTCTCGCGTAGGGTCATCCCCACAGGGGGAACCGACATGACCTACGCACCAGCGGACCGCGTCATCTACGACGCCGACAGCCACATCATGGAGCTGCCGGACTTCCTCAGGGACTACGCCGACCCTGACCTGCGCGACGAGCTACCGCAGGTGTCGTACTCCGCGTCGCTCGTCACCGACGAGGAGGTGGCCGAGATCGTCGACAACGGCGGCCGGCACACCGAGGCGCACGTCCAGGCCCAGATCGACCTCGGCGACGAACTGATCCGGTCGTCCAAGGAGATCCAGGCGCTCGGCGCGTTCGACAAGCACGACCGCACCATCGCCATGGACATGCTCGGCTTCGCGCGCCAGCTCGTGTTCGCCACGCACTCGGTGGTCCTGCCGTTCCATCCGAGTTCCAAGAAGCCATCGCGTCTTCGCTATGGAGCGACTCGTGCCCACAACCGTCACATGGCGGACTTCTGTGCCGACGACGACCGGCTGATGGGCGTGGCCGTCGTGCCACTCGACGATCCACCCGAGGCCATCGCCGAGCTCGACCGCGTGCTCGAGGAGGGCCACAAGGCCGTCTGGGTGCCCCACCGTGCACCGATCGGCTTCGCCCCCGGCCACGTCGACCTCGAACCGTTCTGGGCTCGCCTCGCCGAGGCGGGCGTGCCGTTCCTGCTCCACGTCGGTGGTGCTCCCCTGCAGGCGCTCGGCCACTGGACCAACAACGGCCGGGCGGCGACCCGCGACTGGATGGGTGGTGGAGAGAACGTCCGCACCAAGGACGCCGCGTTGATGCATCAGGTGCCCGAGACGTTCATCTCGACCCTCGTGCTGGATGGCGTGCTCGAGCGGCACCCGAACCTGCGTGGCGCCGCGGTCGAACTGGGCGCCGGATGGGTGCCCGAGATGCTGCGCCGCCTCGATTCGGTGGCCAAGATCTGGGGCCGGGTGGACGAGTCCGTTCGTTTCGAGCGCACGCCGTCGGAGCAGATCTCCGCACAGCTCGGCTTCACGCCGTTCCCCCACGAGGACGTCGCCCGTCTGAGCGCCGACTCGAACGACGAGCTCTATCTGTTCTCGAGCGACTACCCCCACGTCGAAGGCGGTCGTGACCCGATCGGTCGATTCAGCTCCTACCTCGCCGAGTCGTCCGAGCAGACGAAGGACCGGTTCTTCACCGAGAACTTCCTGCGCCTGTTCCCCGCCGAACGGCTCGCTCCCGCCGGCGTCTGACCGACGCTCAGGCCCGAATCGTCGTCGGGTAGATCCACGTCCGGAGACGGGTGGTCAACCACGGCAGGATCACGTAAGTCATCAACACGATCTCGACCGCGATCACCAGCGCGAGCCGCAACGGAAACGGCACGCCGCCGAGCAGCGCACCGGCGACAGTGCCGAACACCAGCACCAGCAGGTAGACGACGCTGCCGAGCACGAGCGCCATGCGCCACCGGATCGGCTGCGGGACGACCGTGCCGGGCGGCGGCTCGAACCACATCTCGAGGCCGGTGTGGCGCTCCCACACCGCGTCGGCGGCGACGTAGTCGACCACCTCGGCGAAGTACCGCTGCCGGAGGTCGCTGCGCTCGAATGCCTCGAGGTCGTCGACCGAGGCGAACCGGAAGACGCTCGTGTACTCCGGTACGTCGGCGCCAGGCGCCGGCCGATGGACCTCGGCGCCCAGGTAACCGGGCACCGAGGTCGCGTCGGCGAGGAGGCGTTCGAGCCAGTCCTCGTACTCGGTGGTCCGATCGCGTCGAACCGATCGCCGGATCACCGTGGTGACGGGCTCAGACACCGAGCGCCTCGACGAGGATCTTGGCCGCCGCGGCGCCGCTGTACTGCTGCTGGCCGGTGATCAGGTTGCCGTCGCGCACCGCGAACGGCTTGAACCGACCGTTCACGATGAAGTTGGTGTCGGTCATCTTGCGGGCTTCCTCCTCGATCCAGAACGGCTGGATCTTCTGACCGACGAAGCCGTCGGCGAACGCCTCCTCAGCGTCGGCGAACCCCGTCCAGGTCCGGCCGGACACGATGTGGGTCCCGTCCTCGCGGGTCACGTCCAGCAGCACGCAGGTGGCGTGACACACGATCGCCATCGGCTTGCCTTCGGCGTCGAAGTGACGCACAGCGTCTTCGACGTCGTCGTTGCCGCGGAAGGTGTACATCGGGCTCTGGCCGCCTGCGAAGAAGACTGCGTCGTACTGGTCGAGGTCCAGCTCGCTCAGCTTCGGTGTGTCCTCAAGCAGCGCTGCGTGCTGCGGACTGTGCTTGAACCCGAGGCTGATGAGGTCGTGTGACGAGTAGCCCGACTCGTCTTCGGGATCGCTGAAGCCGTCGGCGGTGAGTGGACCTCCGTCGGGGCTGGCGATGGTGACGTCGTAGCCGTGCTCGACGAACTCCCAGTACGGGTGGGTGAGCTCGGCCCACCAGAAGCCGATGGGCCATCCGGTCTGCTCGGAGACCGAGGGATTGGCGGCGACGAGCAGGATCTGCTTCGGCGCAGCCGGGTTCAGGGTGTCGATGGTCGCTGACATGGTTGGTTGTCCTTTCCGGAAGTCCGGAGTCGTGAGTTGTTGCGAGTTGCGAGGGGGATACGGGGCAGAGATGGATTGAAATTGAAGCTGGCGTCACCGCCCGATCGAGGTGAAGGCGAAGCCACGGCCCCAACCCACACCGAACGCGAGGCGGACCCAGAGCTGAGCGTGCGCTTCGAGCGTGGCGAAGTGGTCTCGACCGCCGACGACCACGGACTCGAAACCGATGGCCTCGGTCAGCTGCTGCACGGTCGCCGCGGCGGGCTCGTCGCCGGCCACGGGAAGGAAGACACGCGCGCCGTCGAGCGACCCGGTGGCCATGTGTTCGAAGCCGACCGTGTTGAACGCCTTGACGAGCTGCACACCGTCGGGCAGCAGCGACGCCACGAGGTCGGCCATGGTGGGGTGACCGCCAGGCACCGGCCCACCGACGGCGTTGGTCGCGTCGACGAGGATCTGACCGGCCCGCAGCCCGAGCTCGGGAAGCACGTCGGCGACGGCGGTCGCCGGCACGGCCAGCACGACGAGCTCGGCGTCGTCGACGGCGTCGAACCGGTCGGCGACTGCGAGGCCGACATGACGGTCATCCGCCGGGTCTCGCACGCCGAAGACGACCTCGTTGCCGGTGCGCTCGAGCCCAGTACCGATCGCTCGGCCGACGTTGCCGGCCCCGATGACGGCGATCCTCATGGTGTTGCCTCCCTGGCTGTCGTGACGCTTCGTGTGGCGGCCGTTGCGGCCGCCCCCCGATGATCGCAATACCGAAACACTACTGGTTCGTATTTATTCCCCTACGCTCATCGGAGTGCCCACCGATCACGCAGGACCCGGACGCCCGAGAGACCCCGATCTCGACGAGGCCATCCTGCGAGCGGCTCGCGACCAGCTCGCAACGCACGGCTACGACGGGATGTCCGTCGCCGCCGTCGCCACGGAGGCCGGCACCACACGCCAAGCCGTCTACCGACGTTGGCCGGGCAAAGCGGACCTCGCCACTGCGGCGGTGGCCAGCATGTCGCAGGCCGCCGAGCGCGTGGCGACCGACGACCCCTTCCGCGACCTCGTCGAGGAGCTCGCTGCTTTCCAGCGGGGCGTGAGTCGCCCCAACGGCATCAGCATGGTGGGCTCGATGCTCCAGAACAGCACGGACCCCCAGCTCAAGCAGCTCTTCCGTCAGCGGCTGGTGGAGCCGCGCCGCGCCCGGTTCCGCGACATCTTCGAGCGCAGTATCGACGGCGGCGCCTTGGCTGACGACGCCGACGTCGACAGCGGCATCGCCGCGTGCACCGGGATCCTCTACGCCCAGTACCTCACGGGTCGGCGGATCCCTGCGGACTGGGCGGAGACCACCGCTCGGTTCGTCTGGCGCGGCATGGGCGGCTGAGCGGCCGCCCGATCAGACCGGTCGTTGTCAGAGGCAGTGGGCGTCGACGAAGGCGTCGTCGATCGTGAAGCCGGAGCCCGGCCGGGTCGGCACCACGAGCTCCCCGTCGACGAGCTCCATGGACTCGACGAACAACGGGGCGAACCAGTCGACGTGCTCGACGAGTCCGCAGTTGGGCAGCGAGCCGGCGAGCACGAGGCTGTGCTCGGTGAAGAAGTGGCTCGACGTCGGGATGTCGCGGGTCATGGCGAACGCATCGGCTCGCCGGAACTCGGTGTAGCCGCCGATGCGCTGGAGGTCCGGCATCAACACGTCGGCCGCGCCGGCGTCGAGCAGGTCGGCCATCCCGAAGCGGGTGAACTCGGTCTCGCCCGTCGCCACCGGCATGGGCATCGCGGACCGGGCCTCGCCGGCTCCCCGGAGGTCGTGGGTGACCACAGGCTCCTCGAACCAGGCGATGTCGAACTCCTCGAGCATGCGCCCCAGCCGGATCGCCTGCTTCGGAGTGAACCCTTGGTTCGCGTCGACGTGGAGGGCGACGTCGGGACCGATCGCAGCGCGGACCGCAGCCGCCCGAGCGACATCGTCCTCCGCCCGGGCTGAGCCGACCCGCAACTTCACCGCACGGAAGCCCTGATCGACGAACGAGGTTGCCTCGGCGGTGATCGCGTCGAGGCC
>JAHDHM010000240.1 GCA_020631315.1 Acidimicrobiales bacterium | reverse complement strand
GGACTCACCCTCGCGGGCACGGCCGTGGCAGCGAGCGTCACGGGCGCAGGTCGGTCAGGGCCGCGCGGTCAGCCGACCGGCTCGTAGGCGTTGACCGCATCGACCACCTGGCGGGCGAAGTCGACGACCCGGGGACCCCAGCGGGACACGATGTCGTCGTTCAGCTCGACCACCCGGCCGTTCTGCACGGCCTGGAGGTTCTCCCAGCCCGGACGCGCGGCGACGGTCTCGGCGCTCTGGCCGTAACCGATCGTGTCGGCCAGGAAGATGAAGTCCGGGTCGGCGTCGAGGATGAACTCCTCGTTGAGCAGCGGGAAGCCGAACTGCGAGCCGTCTTCGTCGGCCGGGTCGGCGATGTTCTCCATGTTCGCCAGGCCGTAGATGTTGCCGATGAACGTGGACGACGTGGCCGAGTAGTACTCGGTGCCGACCTCGTGGAAGTACGTCACGGGCTCGTCGCGGGCGACGACCGAGGCGGCGATCTCCTCGAGATCCGATCGCATCGAGGCGACGAGTTCGGCCGCACCGTCGATCTGGCCGGTGACCTCACCGAGCTCGGCGATCTGGGCGTAGATGCCCTCGAAGTCGAGCGGTGCAAAGTGGCTGATGACGGTGACACCGGCAGCGTCGAGTGCGCCGGCGACGTCCTCGGGCCCGCCCTGCCAGACGACGAGGTCGGGCTCGAAACCGAGGATCGCCTCGACGTTCGGGGTGAAGCCGCTCAGGTCGGTGACCGGGGCCTCTTCGGGGTGGTAGGAGAACGCATCGACGGCGATGACCTGGTCGCCGGCGCCGATGGCGAACAGGATCTCGGTCGAGCTCGGCGACAGCGAGACGATCCGGCTCGGGTACACGACCTCGGGCTCGGCCCCGGCGGTGGGGTCGGCAGTGGTGGGGGCGGCAGTGGTGGGGGCGGCTGTCGTCGCAGGTGCGGCGTCGTCGGCGTCGTCGCCGCAGGCGGCAGCGATCAGGCCGAGCGTGAGCACGAGCGCCAGCAGGCGCAGCGCGGAACGCACGGGCAGTGTGGAACGCATGGTGTGTCTCCGTTCGTGAGGTGGTCGGACGGAGCTCGACACGCGGTCGCTCTTCGAACCGGACCCTGTTCCTCGAGGGTGTGGGTTCGCTCAGGTGTGATTCGACCGGACTCGACACGCCGGGCCGCCGGGGCGGTCGGGTGCCATCACCGTTGCGGGACAGTGCCGGGATCTCACCGGACTTCGGCTCGCACGAGAGCAGCTGCTCAGGCTACTACCCCACGGTCGAACACGTTCCGCATCGCGAAGTACGACCTCAGCTGGACCACGCCGGGCAGCCGGGACAGATGCGCGGTGTGCAGTGCCTCGAAACCCTCCACCCCGTTGGTCTGTACCCGCAGCAGGTAGTCGGCATCGCCGGAGATGAGATGGCAGGCGACGATTTCGGGCACCTCGGCTGCGGCGTGCTCGAAGGTGTCGAGGACGTCCTCTCGCTGACTGTCGAGGCGGACCTCGACGAACACCGTGGTGCCGACGCCGACGACCTTCGGGTCGAGCACCGCGCCGTAGCCGGCGATCACGCCCTGCTCCTCCAGCCGTCGGACCCGACGGAGTACGGCAGACGGTGACAACGCGACCTTGGCCGCCAGATCGGCGTGGGTCGCACGACCGTCCTCGGCCAGGAGCGCCAGCAGGTGGCGGTCGATCTCGTCGAACGCAGCGGTCTCGGTGATGCTCACGCCGCAAGTGTGCGTTGATTCGGTGAACGGCGCAACATTCGTCTGTGAACGGCGGGTTGCGTGGTCGAGATCGCAGGGATTCTGCGTGTGATTCGTCGTACCGTGCGCACATGCGTATCGGAGTGCCCACGGAGATCAAGAGCGACGAGCGGCGGGTCGGCCTCGTGCCGTCCAGCGTGCGTGAGGTCGCCGCCCACGGTCACGAGGTACTCGTGCAGTCCGGGGCCGGTCTCGGCGTGGGTGCGACCGACGCCGACTACGAGGCTGCGGGCGCCACGATCGTCCCCGACGCTGCGGCGGCGTTCGACGGCACCGACATGGTGGTGAAGGTCAAGGAGCCCCAGGCATCGGAGATCGCCATGCTGTCGCCGGGCCAGCTGCTGTTCACCTACCTCCACCTGGCCCCCGACGGGGCGCAGACGAACGGGCTCCTCGCCTCGGGCGCCACGGCCATCGCCTACGAGACCGTCACCGACGCCGACGGGCGCCTCCCTCTCCTCACCCCGATGTCGCAGGTCGCCGGACGTCTCTCGGTGCAGGCCGGTGCGTGGTGCCTCGAGTCGGCGCACGGCGGCTCGGGCACGCTGCTCGGTGGTGTGCCCGGCGTGCCGAGCGGCAAGGTCGTCGTGATCGGTGGCGGTGTCGTCGGCCTCAACGCCATCGAGATGGCGATCGGTCTCGGTGCCGATGTGACGGTGCTCGACCGGGACCTCGGTGTGCTCGACCGACTCGCGCATCGCTTCGGGGCGTCGCTCGAGACCGTGTACTCGACACAGGCAGCGCTCGACGATCTCGTGACCCGCGCCGACCTGGTGATCGGCGCCGTGCTGGTCGCCGGTGCCGAGGCGCCGAAGCTCGTGACCGCCGACATGGTCAGTCGCATGCGTCCGGGTTCGGTGCTCGTCGACGTCGCCATCGACCAGGGCGGCTGTTTCGAGACCTCGCGAGCCACCACGCACGCCGAGCCGACCTACGTGATCGACGACGTCGTGCACTACTGCGTGGCGAACATGCCGGGTGCGGTGCCGCGCACCTCCACCGCGGCGCTCAACAACGTGACGCTCCCCTACGTCGTTCGCCTCGCCGACCACGGCCTCGCAGCGCTGCAGCGTGACCCTGGCTTCCTCGAGGGTCTGAACGTGCACGGTGGCGTGCTGACGAACGAGGCCGTCGCCGTCGCACAGGGATTGGACTGGACCGCACCCGCCGACGTGCTCGCCGGGCGGTAACTCCCGGTCAGGTTCCTGGCGGGAGGCGTCGCAGATGCGGCGGCTCGGGTCCTAAGGTCTCCTGCCGTGTCGGACGCAGATCTCGGACAACAGGCCGGCGACGGTGAGACTGTGGTCGTGGCGACCAAGCCGCTCGAACCGTTCGTGATCGAGGATCCCGACAGCGCCGACGGCGTGCGTGGGTTCTCCGTCGACGTCTGGAACGAGATCGCCGACCGTCTCGGCGTGTCGACCGACTGGCTCTACATGGACACCGTCAGCGACATCATCGACGCCGCCGAGGCGGGCACGGTCGACGCCTCGATCGCCGGCATCTCGATGACGGCCGAACGCGAAGGCATCATCGACTTCACCCATCCGTACTACGACAGCGGTCTGCAGGTCGCGACGATCGGTGGTGAGGAGACGGGTGTCTGGGGCACGCTGACCGAGCTCGTCACCAGCGGCACGGTGTTGTGGCCCCTGGCCGGGCTCTTCGCCCTGCTGGTGCTGATCTCCCATCTGGTCTGGTGGGGCGAACGTCGGCACAACCCCGAGTTCCCGCAGTCCTACAAGGAAGGCATCGGCGAGGCCATGTGGTACTCGTCGGTCAGCATCGTGACCGGTGGCGAGGCGGTGAAGGACATTCGCCGTCCCCTGAGTCGGATCTTCGCGCTGTCCTGGATGCTCGTCGGTCTGTTCCTCGTGGCGTTCGTGACCGCCCAGGCCGCGTCGGCGTTGACAGTGCAGGAGCTGCAGTCCGGCATCAACGGGCTGGACGACCTGTCCGGCAAGTCCGTCACGACGGTCGAGGGCACGGTGTCCGAACGCTTCCTCGAACGCCGGAACCTCTCCCCCGACACCGTCGCCGACCTCGACGCGGCGCTGGCCGCGCTCGACGAGGGATCGACCGACGCCGTCGTGTTCGACGCCCCGGTGCTGGCCTACCGGGCGGCCACGGACTTCTCCGGCCGTCTCGATCTCGTCGGCTCCGTGTTCCAGCCCGACCCGTACTCGATCGCGCTGCCGACCGGTTCGGAACTGCGCGAGCCGATCAACGCGGCGCTGCTCGCGATGCTGAACGACGGGACGATGGCCGAGCTCGAAGCTCGCTGGTTCGGCTGAGGTTGCCCGGTGACGCTCGAGGCTACGCTCGGCCCATGGCTTCGTCCGATGCGATCACGCTGGAGATCGACGGACGCGACGTGCGGGTCACCAACCCCCACAAGCTCTTCTTCCCCAAGATCGGCGTCACGAAGCTCGACCTGATCGAGTACTACCTGTCGATCGGCCCCGCCGTGCTCGATGCCCTCGGGGGCAGGCCCACGCTGTTGCAACGCTTCCCCGACGGCGCCGGCGGCAAGAACTTCTTCCAGAAGCGAGTGGCGAAGGGCGCGCCCGAGTGGCTGCACACCACCGAGGTGCAGACCCCGAACGGCACACCGTCGAACGCACTCGTCATCGACGACCTGGCCCACCTGGCGTGGGCCGTGCACATGGGCTGCCTCGGCTTCCATCCCTGGCCATTCATGGCGGCGACGCCCGAGGCGACCGACGAGCTGCGCATCGATCTCGACCCGCAACCCGGCACGAACTTCGAGATGACCCGGGTCGCGGCAGCGAACACGAAGGCGCTGCTCGACGAGCTCGGTGTCGAGTCGCTGCTGAAGACGAGCGGCAGCAAGGGCCTGCACATCTACGTGCCCGTCGCCGGCTCGCACGACGCCGTGGCGGTGCGTCAGGCCGCGGTGTCGTTGGCGAGAGAGCTGGAGCGCCGGCATCCCGACGTCATGACCGCCGCCTGGTGGAAGGAGGAACGCGGCGAGCGCATCTTCGTCGACTTCAACCAGAACGCCCCACACAAGACCGTGTTCGGAGCGTGGTGTGCCCGGCCACGTGTCGGCGGGCAGGTCTCGACGCCGGTGTCGTGGGACGAGCTGGCCGACGTCGCCCCCGAGCAGCTGACGGTGTTGAACGTGCCGGCGAAGGTCGCGGCCGAGGGCGACCCGTGGGCCGGCCGGCGGACGCCGGGCCAGGACATCTCGGTCCTGCTCGACTGGTTCTGGCGAGACATCGACGACGGCCTGATGGACGCCCCGTGGCCGCCCGTCTACCCGAAGATGCCGTTGGAGCCGCCGCGTGTCGCTCCCAGCCGAGCGAAGGCGCAACCGAGCGACGACACAGCGGAGAAGGACGAGGAGTGATGACGTCGGAATCGCGTGCGGTGCCGGTCGACCTGGCCGGCTGGTTCTCCGGTGACGAGGCGGCCAAGGACGCCGTCGCGGCTGCGGTCGACGCCGCCTGTTCGTCCTCGGGGTTCCTCGCAGTGACGGGTCACCAGGTGCCGCGGGAGCTGATGCAGCGCACCCTCGATGCCTACACCGCGTTCTTCGACCGGCCGGTGGACGAGAAACTGCGCAGCCGCATCGATGACCTGACCGCCAACCGTGGGTACGCGCCGCACGAGTCCGAGGCGCTCAGTTACAGCCTCGGCGAAGCGTCGCTTCCCGACCTGTTCGAGGCGTTCAACGTCGGACCGGAGACGGTCCCCGAGGGTCTGGACGCCGAGACGCAAGCCACGTTCTTCGCCACCAACGTGTGGCCCGACGACATGCCCGAGCTGAAGGCCACGGTGCTCGAGTACTGGGCCGCTGTCGAGGAGCTCGGACGGACGTTGTGCTCGGTCATGGCCCGGGCGCTCGGGCTGGACGACGACTTCTTCGAGCCGTATCTGACGGCGTGCCCGAGTGTCCTGCGGGCCAACAACTACCAGCGCCGGGCCGAACACGGCACCGCTGATCCGTCGCAG
>JAHDHM010000239.1 GCA_020631315.1 Acidimicrobiales bacterium | reverse complement strand
GGATCAGCCGAGCTCGCCGGCAGCCGCCTTGCGAGCCCGCGCGCGCTGACGGCGAAGGCGACGACGCTCCCGCTCGCTCATGCCGCCCCAGATGCCGAACTTCTCACCGTGATCGAGGGCGTACTCGAGGCAGTCGTCACGCACCACACAGCCCCGGCAGACCTCCTTGGCCTCCTTCGTGGAGGCACCCCGCTCGGGGAAGAAGAGGTCTGGCTCGACGCCGAGGCAGTTGGCGAAGTCCCACCAGGTCTTCGGCTCGGCCGAGACGTCTGCAGTGGGAACGGTGGTGTCAGACAAAGTTGGCTCCAGGAGCGTGTCTGCAGGCGGTGGAGGGCGCCGCGACGAGAGCTGAGATCACGCGCGAGATGACGCGTGAGTAATTACAAGAACGAGATTGTGGAGCAGGGATCGCGCGGATGCAAATGAACCTCAACCTCAACCTCTGATCGAGGGTTTTCGCGCGATCGGACACCGGAGTGGCACAGCCCTCTGCGAGACTTCCGATGTGTCTCCCCACGACGTCGATCTCCGGGATCTCCCCCCAGACCCGGCTTCCGGCGCTCCCGAGAGGCCCCAGAGCACCACAGCACCCCACCCTGCGGCCACGCTCGACCGCTGGGCCGGTGATCCCCGCCTCGTGTGGACCACCACGCTTCCTGGCCGTCGTGGGGCTGTCGCCCCCACGACCCTCCCAGAATACCGGTGGCGGCCCCACGCGCCCGACGGGCTGTGGGAGCACCAGGTCGCCGCCATCGATGCGCTCCGCCACGGTCGACACACGGTCATCTCCACCGGCACCGGCTCCGGGAAGTCGCTGTGCTACCAGCTACCGATCGCCGAGCAGCTCGTCGCAGTGCCGACCGCCACGGCACTGATCGTCCAACCGACCAAGGCCCTCGCCCACGATCAGCTCCAGGGTCTGCGCCAGCGCTGGCCCGAGATCACCTCGATCGCCTACGACGGCGACGCCGACGTACCGACGCGGCAGCTCGCACGCCGCGAAGCGCGCATCGTCGTCACCAACCCCGAGATGCTCCACGCCGCCATCGCAGCCCGCCACACCGCCTGGGCCCGGCTGCTCGGCAACCTCCGCTTCGTGGTGCTCGACGAGATCCACGCGTACCGAGGAGTGTTCGGATCGCACGTCGCACAGGTGATCCGCCGCCTGCGTCGGCTGAGCGCACATCACGGCGGCGATCCGACCTTCGCCTGCACGAGCGCAACGGTCGGTGACGCGGACCTCCTCGCGTCAGAGCTGGTCGGCGACACCGTCCACGTCGTCGACGTCGACGCATCGGCGTCGAGCGAGCAGACCCTCGCCATCTGGGATCCACGGCAGGTCAACGGCGCACGGTCCGGCCACACGCAGGACACCGCACAGCTGACCGCCGAACTGATCGAGGCGGGGCATCGGACCATCACCTTCGCTCGGGCGCGTGCCACCACCGAGTCCGTGGCGGAGGCCGCTCGTCGGCACCTGAGTGAGCCCCGCCGACTGCTGGCCTACCGCGGCGGCTACCTCCCCGCAGAGCGGCGCGGCATCGAGTTGGCCATCGCTGCGGGTGATGTCGACGGCATCGTCTCGACCTCGGCACTCGAGCTCGGGGTCGACATCGGCGAACTCGACGCCGCCGTCATCCACGGGTTCCCCGGCACGTTGGCGTCGTTTCGTCAGCAGATCGGGCGCGTGGGTCGCCGTGGCCAACCCTCGCTCGCGGTCCTCGTCCTCGGCGACGACCAGCTCGACGGGTGGATCGCGCGGCATCCGAACGCGCTCGTCGACCGTCCGTCCGAACGGGTGGTGATCAACCCCGACAACCCCGTGATCGCCAGGCCGCACCTCGCGTGTGCTGCGCACGAACTCCCGCTCGAACCCGACGACGCACGTTGGTGGGGTGACGGACTCGACTCACTCGCCTGTGACCTCGCACGCGCCGATCTCGTCCGGGTCCGCAACGGCCGGCTCGCCTTCGACGACTCGACCCACCCGGGCCGCCAGATCGGCTTGCGCTCGGGGGACCCGGCGACCGTACGTATCGAGACGACCGCCGGTCGCCTGATCGGCACCGTCGACGCCTCGTCGGCTCCCACGAACGTGCACGAAGGGGCGCGCTACGTCCACCAAGGCACCGCGTACGACGTGGTCGATCTCGATCTCGACGCCCGGATCGCCCGCGTCGTCGAAGATCAACGGGGACCGTGTCGGTCGAGTACGCGCAGCCGCAGCGACGTGGAGGTGCTCGACACACGTCGCTCGTTCGATCTGGCGAGCGCACGTGTGCACCACGGCACGGTCAGGGTCACCTCCCAGGTGACGTCGTTTCGCGTCACCGACCCTCGCGGCAAGGTCATCGACGGCGGACCCCTCGAACTGCCGCCGCACGAACTCGTGACCGAGGCGTTCTGGCTCACGTGGGGGCCCGACGACGTGCTCGCGACGCTCGGCGACGCGGCACGCGTCGGCGGCTCCCTCCATGCAGCCGAACACGCCCTGATCGGCATGCTCCCGCTGTTCGCCATCTGCGATCGGTGGGACGTCGGGGGCCTGTCGATCGCTCACCACCCCGACACCGGGTTCCCGACCGTGTTCGTCCACGAAGGCACGCCGGGCGGCGCCGGACTCACCCGGCTGGCCACCGATGCGATCCGGCGACTCGTCGAGACGACTCGAGACCACATCGGGACCTGCACGTGTGAGGACGGCTGCCCGACCTGCGTCGTGTCACCGAAGTGCGGCAACGGCAACGAGCCGCTCGACAAACCGGGCGCTGTCTCGGTGCTCGGTCTCGCCTGCCCCTGACGGCGGTGATCGTGCCTCGACGAGCATCGTGGCCTCAGCCGAGACCGAGCGACTGCGCACCACGGAACCGACGATCGGCGCCTCGGTCAGGCCGGTGAGCGTCACCCGGACGGTGGTGATGCCGCCGACTCGATCCCGACGACGTACGTCGACCTGTAGCCGATCGGCGTCGATGTCGACCGCGTCGAGGACCGCGGCTCGCACCGATGACACATCGGCGGTGACCGCTGACCGTCGTGCACCCTCGCGGGCAGCGTGCGTGACGAGCAGCTGGTCGCGGGCACCGAGGCCGACCTGGACCACGGCGAACACGAGCACGAGCGCGAACGGCAACAAGAGCGCTGTCTCGACGGTCGCCTGACCTCGATCACCCCGCTGCACGGATCAGCCCGTCGAACACCGCGTCGAGCAACGCCGCGACTCTCCCCGTCGACGTCGCCCACGCCGCGACCAACGCGACCACGAGGGCGATCGCCCCGGTCAACAGCGCGTATTCGGCCGTGGCCTGACCTCGTTCGTCCCGACGCGCCCAGCGTGTCGAACGCGCGGCTGTGTCTTCCATCATGTGTCTGTCCTTCTTCAGGTTGTCGATGGAGGAAGTCCGAGCTGTCACCCGTCAGAAGCCGACGTGCGGCGCGACGGCGACGACCACGACGGCGGGGAGATGGCACAGCACCAGCGGCGCGGTCTGCCACACGGCCATGCGTCGGGCCGCAGCGGCTGTGGTCGCCGTATCGACCTGCACGACGTCGGAACGAAGCCGCCCGAGTTCGAGCGCGATCGACTCCGATGACTCGCCGGCGGCGCCGAGCACGGCCACGACCACGTCCAGCGCCGGATCGAGCTCACGCAGCGGCGCCAGCGACGCATCGACCGAGTCGCCCCGGTCGAGCCGCGTCACACACCGGCGTGCTGCGGGCGCCACTTCCGCCCGACCGAAGCGCGCCACGATCTCGAGTGCATCTCGCCGATCCCTGCCTGATCTGGCTCCGAGAAGGAGCAGATCCACGAGGTCAGCGGTTCCCGGCCGGCGGCGCGACCTCGGCTGTCGTGTCGACCTCGACCTCGCCCGACGCGCCACGTCGACGATCACCAGCACCGCCATCAGCCAGGTCATGCATCCACCTCGACCGCCGACACGAGCCGCAGCGACCAGCACACACCGCTCAGCGACAGCAGTGCGCCGAGGACGAGGTGGCCGGCTTGACCACCGAGCGACAGATCACCCGTGAACCAGGAGAGCAGCGCAGCACACCAGGGGATCGCGGCGATCACCACCGAGGACGCCCGCGCCCCGGCGGCCTGGGCCTCGACATCGAGTCGGCGAAGCCGACGAGCTCGTGCCACGGCCGCTGCCGAACGCATGACGTCGGCGCCCTGACTCGGATCGTCGCCGGCCAGCCACGTCGCGGCCAACAACACGGACTCCGAGGGTGCGCGTTCGATCTCACTCCAGTCCAGGATTCGGCCTCGTCCGAGCTGAGCTGCCACGGACTCGACGGCGGCATGCGTGGCACCCGGTACCTCGTCGATCGCCTCGGCCAGCGCGACGTCGACGGACTCGCCACGCTCGAGCCGGCGGGCCAGTGCATCGGCGAACTCGGGAAGGCGCTGGGCTCGGCGACGACGGCGTCGAGCCTGTGCCAGCTGTTCCCAGACCGTCACCGCGAGGACGGCGTTCACTGCAGCACAGCACCACAGCGGCGACAGGCCCACGACGAACAGTGCGACCGGAATCAGCCACCGCAGGCCGATGACGCCGATCGACGCAGCGATGGCGGTTCCCCCGAGCACGAGAAGGCCCATCAGTCGCACTCCCACACGGACGCCACGCGTCGACTGCCGTCGGCGTGGCGTTGCATCACGACGACGAGGTCGATCGCGGCGCGCCAGTGCTCGGCCACCAGCCCGGCATCGACCCGGTCGTCGGCCTGCCCTGACAGCAGGACGAGCCGGCGCAGTGCCGACGCGCCGTCACTGGCGTGCACGGTCGTCATCGCACCGCGGTGGCCCGATGTCAGCGCGTGGAGGACGTCGACCGCTTCGGCCCCACGCACTTCACCGACCACGATCCGATCTGGCCGGAGCCGCAACGAGGCCGCGACCAACTCTCGGAAGTCGGTCCGCTCGTCGGCCTCGAGGTGCAACGCACCCTCCGTGGCAGGAAGTTCGGCGACGTCCTCGACGACGACCAGCCGCTCTCGTGCTGCCGACGCCAGAAGTGCAGCGACGAGGCTGGTCTTGCCCGAGCCGGTGGCACCTGCCACGACGATGGACTCTCGTCGATCGACGGCGGTGCGCAGTCGATCTGCGAACTCCCCGGCCAGTTGCTCGAGTGTCCAACCAGTGGGTCGATGACGCCGAAACGCGACGGCCGGACCTGGACGCGCCGTCGGTGAGAGCACGACCGTGACCCTCGTTCCACTCGGCAGCACACCATGTGCGATCGGGCGCAACCGTTCCGGACGCGGCCGGCAATGTCGGGCCACTCGGTCGACCAGCAGCCGCACACCTTCGGCGTCGAGCACGATCCCCGACTCGACCAGCTGGCCGGCACGCTCCACGACCACCGCTCCCGGGCCGTCGACCAGCACGTCGGTGACGGTGTCGTCGGCCAACAGCACCTCGATCTCGCCCAGGCCGGTCCGGCGATCGAGCACCGCAGCGACCACACGACGGGCGTCAGACGCAGGAAGCCACGGGGCGAGTTCGTCGAGCTGTGTGGCGACGAACTCGTCCTCGTCGGCGATGGAGGCGCGATGGAGACCCGAGACGAGCGCGCTGAACTCCTCGTCGGACAGTGTCGAGACACCCACGGTCTGCTCCCGGTTCGGGACACGTCGTGGGGGAAGTGAGGGGCCGGGCGAGCCGAGCGGAGACCGTGGCGGAGGTGGACGGGAATCGAACCCGCCGGACGGGGATCACCCGTCCCACCC
>JAHDHM010000238.1 GCA_020631315.1 Acidimicrobiales bacterium | reverse complement strand
TCGACGAGGCGCCGGCTGCGTACAAGCCGATCGACCAGGTGATGGAGGACCAGAGGGACCTCGTCACCGTCGAGCACGAGCTGCGCGCAGTGCTCAACTACAAGGGGGTCTAGCCCGTAGCCGGCCAGGGCCCGTCTGGCTTCGCGAGTGATCTCGCGAGGCCAGGCGGGGCTGGGTCAGGCGGGTGGGGCTAGATCGGCGTCGCGACGAAGACGGGGATGTGGCGGTCGGTGTGCTCGGCGTACTCGGCGTACCGGGGGAACACTTCGACGGCACGATCCCACCAGGCCTGGCGTTCGTCGCCGTCGACGATGCGGGTCGTGAAGTCCGACGGCGCGGGTCCGTCCTGGATCTCGCACCGTGGATGCGCCACCAGGTTGTGGTACCAGGACGGATTCTTCGGCGCCCCGCCGATCGACGCCACGAGGGCGTACTCGCCTTCGTGCTCGACCCGCATCAGCGCGAACTTGCGGAGCTTGCCCGAGCGGGCGCCGAGCGACGTCACGACGATGATCGGGATCCCGGTCTCGCGCAGGGTGTTGGCCTCCTGGCCGTTCGTGCGCTCGTAGGTCTCGACCTGTTCGCGGACCCAGTCCGTGGTCGACGGTTCGTACTCTCCGGTCAGTGGCATGGCCCGAGGCTAGCTATGACGTCGGGGCTGCCACCCGGTGGGTGTCACCATCGGACAGCTCGACGATGTCGTCGCTGTCGCCGGAGACCAGATGGACCGAGCCGGACTCCACGGTGAGCGTCGCACCCTCGGCGTCGACATCGATCGCCAAGGAGGCACCCTGGCGTTGCAGCCGGAAGGTGAGGCCCTCCCAGCCCTCGGGCAGGCGCGGGCGCAGCTCGAGGTGGGTGCCGTGCTCGACGACACCGCCGAACCCGTGGACGAGCCCGCCCCAGATGCCGCCGCACGAGGCGATGTGGACGCCGTCGACGGTGTTGCCGTGCTGGTCGGTCAGGTCCAGATAGAGGGCCCGATGGAAGTAGTCGAGCGCCAGGTCGGTGTGCCCGACCTGTGCCGCCACGATCGACTGGACGCATGCCGACAGCGACGAGTCGCCGGTCGTCATCGGGTCGTAGAAGTCGAAGTTGCGGCGCTTCTGCTCGGTCGAGAAGTGGCCGCCGCGCAGGTACATGGCGAGCACGACGTCGGCCTGCTTCAGCACCTGGTGGCGGTAGATCACCAGCGGGTGGAAGTTCAGCAGCAGCGGGTAGCGGTCGCGGGGGACCTCGTCCCACGGCCATGGCTCCAGCTCGAGGAACGTCGAGTCCTGCGGATGGATGCCCCGGGTCTCGTCGAACGGCAGGTACATCGACCGCCAGGCTCGCTCCCACGCATCGATCTCGGAGCCGTCGACGCCGGTGCGGCGCACGAGCTGCTCCCAGGCCTCCGGGTGATGGGCCCGGATGTCACGAACCGTGTCGGCCGCGAAGCTCAGGTGAAAGCGGGCCATGACGTTCGTGTAGAAGTTGTCGTTGACGACCGTCGTGTACTCGTCGGGTCCGGTCACGCGGTGGATGTGGAACCGGCGGTCGTCGCCGTGGAAGCCGAGGTCTTCCCACAGGCGGGCGGTCTCGACGAGGATCTCCGCGCCTTCGTGGTGCAGGAAGTCGAGGTCGCCGGATGCGTCGACGTAGCGGTGCAGCGCAAAGGCCACGGCAGCGTTGATGTGGTACTGCGCCGTGCCGGCGGCGTAGTAGGCCGAGGCCTCCTCGCCGTTGATCGTGCGCCACGGATACAGCGCACCCTTCTGCGACATCGTGGCGGCGCGTTTGCGAGCGGCGTCGAGCATCTGCCAGCGGAAACGGACGAGACGGCGGGCCGCGTCCTGGTCGGTGTAGGCGAGGTGGGGGAGGACGTAGACCTCGGTGTCCCAGAAGTAGTGGCCCTCGTAGCCGCCGGCCGACACGCCCTTGGCGGCGACGCCACGGTCCTGGGCCCGGGCGGTTGCCTGGACGAGCTGGAACAGGTTCCAGCGCGCGGCCTGCTGGTCCGCGTCGTTGCCACGGATCTCGATGTCGGCGCGGTCCCAGTGCTTCGCGAGATAGTCGGCCTGCGCGGCGTGGGCGCCGGACGCGCCGTCCATCGCGGCTCGGACGAGCGTGCGGTCGCAGCGGTCGGCGAGTTCCGGCGTCGGTACGCCCGTGGAGGTGTGGAATGCGACGTACTTCGTCAATCGGATCGGGACGCCGGGTTCGCCACGGATGCTGAACACGGCCTTGGCGGTGTTCTCACCCATCGAGGAGTCGAGGTGCCACGGCGAGTCGGTGTCGAGCTCGTGGCGCATGCCGCAGCCGAGCGTCATCCGCGAGTTGGCGGTGCGGAAGCCGAGGATCTGGTGCTCGACCTCGTCGTGCTGACCGTGGTCGTGGTACTCGATCCGCTGGAGCCGCGGCTCGAGCACCCGCTCCTCGAACGTCGTCGCCTTGCGGGGATCGAGTCCCTCGCCGAGTGCGGCGCCCGGCACGTGGTACTCGTCCTCACCGTCCTGACGGTTCAGCAGCTGCGACGAGATCACCACCGGCGCGGCCTCGTCGAGCAGCGTGACCTCGAACGTCATGACGGCGAGGTGGCGGTCCACGAACGACGTCATCCGCGTCGAGCTCACGAGCACCCGCTTGCCACCCGGCGTGCGCCACACGAGATCACGGGTCAGCAGGCCACGACGGAAGTCGACCGCTCGCTCGTAGGACTCGAGGTCGGCGTTGGCGAGCAGCAGCGGCTCGTCGTCGACGTAGAGCTTGATGACCTTCGGGTCGGGCACGTTGACGATGGTCTGGCCGACCTTGGCGAACCCGTAGGCGTTCTCGGCGTGCTTGATGTCCCACGTCTCGTGGAACCCGTTGATGTAGGTGCCATGGGTGTGGGCGTCGCGGCCCTCCTCCGGAGTGGCACGCATACCGAGATAGCCGTTGCCGAGACCGAACAGCGTCTCGGTCAGACCGAGGTCGTCCATGTCGAACGAGGTCTCGACCAGGCGCCAGGGCTCGGTCGGGAACCGGTGGGTGGCGAGGCCCGTGGGCGGCGTGGTTCGGTTCACGTGAGCGCTCCGAGTTCGTGTGGCTGCAGGGGTGCGGCTGTGCGGGTGTGGCGGTGCGGGGGTGGAAGCGAGAGCGGCGTTCTAGGGGAGAAGGTCGGCGAGGTCGTCGACGACGAAAGTCGCCCCATGGTCGAGCAGCGGCTGGCGGTTGCCGCCCCGATCGACACCGATGACGAGATGTGCGTTCGCCGCCGCGCCGGCAGCCACCCCGGAGGTGGCGTCCTCGACGACGATGCTCGCCGTCGCGTCGATGCCCAGCAGCTCGGCGCCGAGCAGATACGCATCGGGAGCGGGCTTGCCGGCGAGGCCGCGATCGGCGGCGACGACACCGTCGACGACATGGGGGAAGCGGTCGAGCAGGCCGGCCGCGGTCAGGACCGGCACGGCGTTGCGCGACGACGACACGATCGCCATCGGCACGCCGAGTCCTTCGAGCAGCTCGACCGTGGCCAACGAACCGGGGTACCCGGCGATGCCGTCGCGCTCGAGGATCTCGGTGAACAGCGCGTTCTTCTTGTTGCCCATCGCACACACCGTGGTGGTGCCGGGCGGATCCGACGGATCGCCGTCGGGGAGGGTGACGTCCCGCGACGCCAAGAACGTCCGGACACCGTCGTACCGAGGGCGGCCGTCGATGTGGGCGAGGTAGTCGTCGTCGGTGTAGTCGTACGCAGCGAACAACTCGCCCCACGCGTGCTCGTGGATCTCTGCCGTCGGGGTGATGACGCCGTCGAGGTCGAACAACACCCCGGCGTAGTCACCGGCAGCGAACGCAGCCGACCAGTCGAACGAGACGTTCTCGGGACCGTGGGTCATGACGGCCGATGGTACGGGGTCGCCGCACTAGCCTCGGGCTACGTGCCGCTCGAGACAGATGAACATCTGATCACGACGTCGGCACGCTGGTTCCGGCCTCGGAAACGGCACCCGACGTGGCGGGGACTCTCCCACGAGTACGCCATCCCGGCCGCCGTCGTCGCGACCGTGCTCGGGCTGAGTCGCACGTCGACCGGACTCGAGTTCCTCGCCATCGCGACACAGGGCTCGGCACTGATCGGGCAGAGCGCGATCTCGGCGATCTACCACCGGCACAGCCCCACGCTCGAGGCACGCAAACGCAACCGTCAGGCCGATCACGCAGCGATCTTCGTGCTCATCGCCGCCTCGTACACACCGGTGTGTCTGCTCGTGCTCGAACGCCCGCTGGCGTGGATCGTGCTCGGCCTCGCCTGGCTCGTCGCCCTCAACGGCGTCCGCAAGAAGTTCGGGGAGCTCGACCTCGAACACGACCGAGTGCACTCCTGGATGTACGGCGTGCTCGGCGGTGCGTCGATCCTCGTGATCCCACAGATGATCGAGGGCATGGGCTGGGCGCGGGTCGGCTGGAGCGCCGCCGCCGGTCTGCTCTACGCCTTCGGTGGCTGGGTACTCGTGAAACGACGGATCGACCCGAGCCCGCGCAGCTTCGGCTACCACGAGGTGTGGCACCTGTGCGTGCTGATCGGGACGTTCGTCAACCTCGCCGTGGCGGTCTCGCTCGTCTGGTGAGCTGCTCGCCCTATCGGGCGAGGAAAGCTGTACTCGTTGGGGTTTCTCGCCCTATCGAGCGAGGAAACCCATGGCCTCGCGGGCGCGGGCGTAGACGGGGGCGGCGATGGCCTCGGCCTTCTCGGCGCCGACGGCGATCAGCCGCTGCAACTCGCCCGGATCGGCCAACAGCTCGGCCCGACGGGCCTGGATCGGCTCGAGTACCGCGACGACGGCCTCGGCGGTGGCGACCTTCAGATCGCCGTAGCGCGTGTACTCCGCTGCCACGTCCGACGGCTTCTGGTCGGTCGCCGCGCCGAGGATCGACAGCAGGTTCGACACACCGGGCTTCTCCTCGACGTCATAGCGGACCTCGGAGTCGGAGTCGGTCACCGCTCGCTTGAACTTCTTCGTGATCGACGCCGGGTCCTCGAAGATCATGATCGTCCCCGAATCGGACTCCGCCGACTTGCTCATCTTGTCCGTCGGGCTCTGGAGATCCATCACACGAGCGCCGACCGTCGGGATCGTCGCCTCGGGGATCACGAACGTCTCGCCGTAGCGGCTGTTGAACCGCTCGGCGACGTCACGAGTGAGCTCGAGATGCTGGCGCTGATCGTCGCCCACCGGGACGAAGTGGGTGTCGTACAGGAGGATGTCCGCGGCCATCAGCGCCGGGTAGGTGAACAGGCCGGCCGAGACGAACCCTCCCGTGCCCTTCGACTCCTGGCGACCCGCCTTGTCCTTGAACTGGGTCATACGGCTCAGCTCACCGAAACTGGCGGTGCACTCGAGCATCCACGCCAGCTGGGCGTGTTCGGCGACCTGGCTCTGCACGAACAGGGTGCAGACGTCCGGATCGAGGCCGGCGGCGATGAGGCCGGCCATGGTCTCGACCGTCTTCGCTCGCAGCTCGGCCGGGTCCTGCGGATTCGTGATCGCGTGGGAGTCGACGACACAGAAGATGGCGTCGTGCTCGTGCTGGTCCTTGGTCCAGTGCCGCACGGCGCCGAGATAGTTGCCGAGCTGCAGTTCACCAGTGGGCTGGATGCCCGAGAAGACACGAGTCATGACCGGTCACCGTAGCGAAGGCGCACCGCCATCTCGTCCAGCTTTCTGCGGTCCTCCACCAGCACCCACAGCTCGTCGCCGTCGGCGCTGACGACGGTCACCC
>JAHDHM010000237.1 GCA_020631315.1 Acidimicrobiales bacterium | reverse complement strand
CTCGTCGGTCACGCCGGTCACGACGGTCGGCGCGTAGAAATGCCCGCCGGCCAGTGCACCGTCGTCGAGCCGGGTCCCGCCGACGGGCACGCCGGCGCCCTTGTCACGAGCGTCCTCCACCTGCGCGGCGACCTTCGCGACGGCTGCGTCGTTGACGAGCGGCCCGACCTTCACGCCGTCGTCCATGCCGTTGCCGGTCTCGAGCTTGGCGACGCGGCTGGTGAGGGTGTCGGTGAACGCATCAGCCTGGGACGCATGGACGAACAGTCGGTTCGGGCTGATGCAGGCCTGACCCGCGTTGAGGAACTTCAGCGCTGCTGCGCCCTTCGCCGCGTGCACCGGATCTGCATCGGGGTAGACGATGAACGGGGCGTGCCCTCCGAGCTCGACCGACACCCGCTGGAGCGACGCACCCGCGGCGGCCGCCAGGGTGCGGCCGACGGCCGTCGAACCGGTGAACGTCAGCTTCTTCACGCGGGGGTCGCTGGTGAACACCTCGCCGATCGGACGCGGGTCGGCGGCGGTCACGAGGTTCACCACGCCGGCCGGCAGACCGGCATCGGTCAGGACGTCGACGACGGCCTGGGCGCACAACGGCGTGGCCTCGGCAGGCTTCAGCACGACGGTGCAACCCGCGGCGAGTGCCGGGCCGAGCTTCCGGGTGAGCATAGAGATCGGGTAGTTCCACGGCGTGACCGCAGCGACGACACCGACCGGCACGCGTGTGGCGAGGAAGCGCTGATCCGGTCGGGCCGACGGCAGCCACGAACCCTCGATGCGCTTCGCCTCCTCGGCGAACCACTGGAGGAAGTCGGCCGCATAGCTGACCTCGGCTCGGGCGGCTCGCAGGGGCTTGCCCTGCTCGGTGGTCATGAGGCGGGCGAGGTCCTCCGCCCGCTCCGTCATCAGACGCCAGGCATCGAGCAACACCTTGGAGCGGGCGTACGCCGTCGTGCTCGACCAGGACGGGAACGCGGCATGGGCGGCATCGATCGCTGCAGTTGCGTCACCAGCACCGCCGTCGGGGACCGTGCCGATGACCTCGCCGGTCGCCGGGTTGGTCACGTCGAATCGGCCGCCGCCGATGGCCTCGACCTGGGTGCCGTCGATGAACATGTGCGCCTCCTGGGGTCCTGGGCATCGTAGGAGGCGGACGCCCGGGCCGGGTCCGTCTACCGTGCAGCGGGTGACCGTGTTGCTCGCTTCTCTGCTCGACGACGGCACCGCGCTGCGGATCGCCGGCGAGGGTCGCCGTCTCGACGTGCACGCCATCTGGGTGCGCGACGCCTGCTGCTGCCCCGTGTGCCGCCGCCCCGCCACCAACGAGCGTCGCCTCGACGCGACGACCGTCGACCTCGACGTCCTGATCGAGACCGTCGCCGTCGACGCTGCAGGGCTGGCCGCTCGCACCAGCGACGACCACGACGTGTTCATCCCCGCCGACGTACTGCTGCGCCAGCTCCGCGAGCACGATCGACGGCTCGAGCCGGCGGCCGAGCACTCTCTCTGGGGCGGCGAGCACCGGCTGGCGCGGATCGGACGCGACGAGCTCGACGACCCGGCAGGCCGACTGACCTGGCTCGACCGGCTCTGGGCCGACGGTGCCGTGATCGTCACCGGGATGCCGACCGAGCCGGAGGCGCTCGAGGCTGTGGCGGAGATGGTCGGCCCGATCCGCCCGACCAACTACGAACGCCTCTGGTCGATCGAGGCGGTCATCGACGCCGTGTCCGAGGTCGAGAGCACCCACGATCTGCTCGTGCACACCGACCTTCCGTATCGCCACGTGGCTCCCGGTGTGCAGCTGCTGCTCGCCGCCATCACCGACGTCGCCGGCGGGGCGACGACGCTGCGCGACGGCTATCACGTGGCCGAACAGCTCCGACACGAGGACGTCGACGCGTGGGACCTCCTGACCCGTGTCGAATGGACCTACCCGTACGTGCGGGACCACGTCGAGCATCACGGCCGGGCGCCCCTCATCCAGCTCCGGCCCGACGGCACCTACTTCCAGATCCGCCGAGCCCCCGACCTGGTCGGCGTGCCCCACGTCGGCGTCGACGAGACCCCCGCCCTGTACCGAGCGCTCCGGCGCTGGACCGAACTCGTCGACGACGTCGACCAGCAGGTCACCTACCGCCTCGAACCGGGCGAGATGTTGTGCTTCCACAACCACCGGCTGCTGCACGGACGCACCGCATTCGATCTGGGCGGCGGTGGTCGTCGCCGTCTGCTCGGCTGCTACCTCGACATCGAGGAGCTCCACAGCGCCCGGGCCCTCCTCGCCCGGGACGTCCCGGTCGGGCACTGAGCCGTTCTCCCAGCGGTCCTGCGCGGTCGGCGCGCAACACCGCTGGGAGAACAGCACCGCTGCGAGAACAGATCAGCGGGCGTCGAGAGGGAGTTCGATCCGGAACGTCGACCCGTGCCCGAGGCCGGCGCTGCTGGCCGAGATGCGCCCGCCGTGCGCGGCAGTCCAGGAGCGGGCGACGGCGAGCCCCACGCCGGTGCCGTCGTTGTGGTGCTCGTCGACCCGGTGGAAGCGTTCGAACACGAGGTCGAGCTGTGAGGCTTCCAGGCCACGACCGCTGTCGCTGACCTCGATCAACGCGCCGTTCGGCTCGCCGGCCCTGTCGACGGTGAGCCGAACGCGAACGAAGCCCTCGTCGGTGTACTGGATGGCGTTGCCGACCACGTTCGTCAGCACCTGGGCGATCCGGTCCGGATCGAGGAAGCCCGGCGCCGGTTCGGCCTCGACCTGCAGCTCCAGCCCCTTCACCTCGGCCTGGGGACGAAGGCGGTCGACGATCTCCTCGACCAGCGAATCGAGCTGGACGGCCCGGACGTCGAGTCGCGGTTCCGCAGTCGCACTGAGCGCCGAGAGGTCGTCAGCGAGTCGGCGAAGCCGCGCCGCATCGCGGCCGATCCGCGAGAACGTCTCGTCGTCGGGAGCGATGACACCGTCCATCAACCCCTCCATCGAACCCTCGATGGTCGACAACGGCGTGCGCAGTTCGTGAGCCACCTCGCCGATCAGATGCAGCCGCCGACGCTCGGTCTCGTCGAGCGCGACGCCGAGCCGGTTCACCTCAGCCGCCAGCTGACGGATCTCCATCGCCGCATCCGGCGTTGCAACGTCGACGTCGTAGTCGCCCGACGCCAGCCGATCCGTCGCCGATCGCACCGCCTCCAGCGGGGCCGCGATCCGCGCACTCACTCGAGCCGCGACGAAGCTGGCAGCTCCCACGGCCGCGACGACGACGGCGACGAGCCCCAGCAGGGGACCGGGGCCACGGTCGTCATAACGATCGCCACGCCCGCCATCCCAGCCGTACCAACCGATCAGGTAGACGACGGTGCCGATCGCGATCGCACCGACCACGATCACCCCCACCGCCACGACCATCACCTGCAGGTGAGAACGAAACAGCTGCCGTCGCAGTGACTCCGGCGCGCCGTTGGGCGGCGTCATCGTCGGCCCTGCTCAGGCCGCTCAACCCGGTAACCGACACCGCGGACGGTGCCGATGAGCGACGGGTCCGCACCCGCATCACGCATCGCCTTGCGCAGGTTGGCGACGTGGACGTCGACGATGCGCTCCTCACCGAAGAAGTCACGCCCCCACACCCGCTCGATCAACTGATGCCGAGCGAACACCCGGCCAGGCGAACGAGCCATCACCAGCAGCAGATCGAACTGCAGCGCCGTGAGCGGGATCTCCTCGCCGTCGACGAACACCCGCCGCTCGTCGACATCGATCGTGGTGGAACCCAGCTCCACCACGTCACGCTCCTGCGGCGCTGGCAGCGCGGGATCACCCGCCGGTCGACGCCGGCGCAGTACCGCCTCGACCCGCGCGACCAGCTCGCGCGGTGAGAACGGCTTCGACACGTAGTCGTCCGCACCGACCGACAGACCGACGATCCGGTCCGTCTCCTCCGTCGCGGCCGTGAGCATGATCACGTAACAGTCCGACCGCCGACGGATCTCCCGCAAGGCATCGATGCCGTTGCGACGCGGCATCCGAACGTCGAGGATCGCCAGGTCGATGACCGGTTCACGCTCGAAACGCTCCACCGCGGCCTGACCGTCCTCCAGCTCCTCCACGACGTAACCGGCGTCGACCAGATACGACGACACCAGCCGACGGATCTCCAACTCGTCATCGACGACGAGGATGCGGTTGCTCATGCTCGCTCCCTGCGAACGCGCCGAATCCGGCCGCCCAGAACGGACGGCCGGACCCTAGCTGTGTGAGTCCTCGTCAGCTCTGCTGGTCCTCGTCGGCGTCCGCCGACGAGCCCGACTCCGAGTTGGCTGGCGCTGTGTCGTCTTCGTCAGCTGCCGCTGACGAGTTGGCTGGCGCCGTGTCATTCTCGTCAGCTGCCGCTGACGAGTTGGCTGGCGCAGCAGTCGCTGCTGGAGCGGTGGGTGCCACTCCCGAGGCCGGGGCGCCGGTCTGGGTCCTGGGGGCCGGCTTGCCGTCGAGGACGTTGCGGCGCACCTCGTACTCGGTGGCGTCGATCTCGCCACGAGCGAAACGCTCCTGGAGGACCGCCATCGCCGTCGCAGTGCCGGCGCTGGTCGGCGTCGGCGCCGGGGGAGGCGTTGGGTGGACGTGGTGGTGACCACCGCCACGACGACGGCGGATGATCGCAGCGATCAAGAAGCCGAGGCCGATGAGCAGCAGTAGCGGGAAGAGGAAATGCGGGCCGTGATCGCCCCGATATCCCCCTCCATGTGCGAGTTCCGTGGCGAGCACGTTCATCGTGGTGTTGTCTCCTGTGTCTGGGGTACGACAGACAGTCAAGAGACGTGGTGTTCAGCGGCCGTCAGGCCAACATCAAGCTTCGATCAAGCCGCGTCTATCGCCCCTCACCCGGCACGCAGGGGCGTCATGACCTGCTCGACGAAGCGGTGGATGGGCTCGAGGTCCCGCGGGTGGCCGAAGTCCATGACGAAGTGGTCGATGCCGACCGCGTGGAACGCGGCGATCTCCTCGAGCAGTGCCTCGGAGGCGGCGTCGTCCTCGGGCAGCGGCCGCTCGAGCGTCGTGGCCGAACCGATGTCGGCAGGGTCACGCCCCGCTGCCTCGGCGGCGGCGTCCACGATGGCTCGCTTCTCCTGCCAGCCCTGCGGGTCACGGCCGAAGCCGTGCCACACGTCGGCGATTCGACCCGTCAGCGGCAGCCCGACCTTGGGGCCGTTCGCTCCGATCACGACCGGCGGTACGACCTCGGGCAGGGGTGGTGCGCATGCGTCGTTGATCGAGAAGTGTTCGCCCTCGAACGACGGAAAGTCCTCGGTCCACATGCGGCGGCAGATCTCGACGACCTCTTCCAGCTGCGCGAACCGGACGGACGGCTTCGGGAAGTCGTAGCCGTAGGCCTCGTACTCGTCGCCGCGCCAACCGGCACCGATGCCGAGCATGAAGCGGTTCTTCGAGAACACCTGCAGCGTCGCGGCCATCTTCGCGGTGAGCGCCGGCGGCCGGTAGCCGTGGCCGAGGACGTGGTGGCACACCGTGACGTCAGGGCACGTGGCAGCGATCCACGTCAGCGACGTCCAGCCCTCCATGAACGGGTCGGTCTTCTCGTCCATGCCGTTGAAGTGGTCGGCGACCCAGATCGAGTCGAACGGACCGTTGACGGTCGGCAGGACGTGTTCGGCCTGGTGGACGACGATCGGCTGGTGGTCCGACCAGCGGTTGCCGATGCACGGCGACAGCCAACCGAACTGGATGGGGCGTGAAGTGGTCATCGTGCAGCGACGGTAGCGGGCACACTGTCGCGATGGCGGGTGCACTTGCGGACGT
>JAHDHM010000236.1 GCA_020631315.1 Acidimicrobiales bacterium | reverse complement strand
CAGAAGAAGAGCATCAGCACGATGAGCGCGGCGACGATCGTGATGGCGATCGACACGCTCTGGCCCTCGGTCATGGCGCTGGTGACCTCGAGGGCGATGATCTCGCCGGAGCTCTCGGTCACCTGCGTGCGGTCGCCGTACCAGAGGCCCTCGATGTCGTCGATGAGGGCCCGCGTGCGGTCCTGGTCGCCGGTGAGGGCGTTGAACTGCATGAGGGTGAGGTCCTCGCCGTCGGCGTTGTTCACCGCGACCTGGCCGAACCCGACGGGGTCGAGTTCTTCGAGACGTTCGAGGATCGCCTGCACGCCGGCAGCGTCGACGGTGAGGCCCTGGTCGACGCCTGCGAGGAGCAGCTGGAGTTCGGGGTCGTAGTTGTCGCCGGGCTCGCCGGAGTCGGCCAGCCAGTCGTCGAACAGGGTGCCGAGCGACAGCGTGATGTCGCTGGCCGCGCCCGTCGGACGGGTGAGTTCGTCGCCGAACGCCTCGGTGATCGTGAGCAGGTTGCGCAGCGTCCGGTCGTCGGTCAGCTCGGCCTCGACCAGCACGGTGACGATCTCGGTCTGGCCGCCGAGCGCGGCCTCGAGGGTCTCGATGTCCTCGAGCGACTCGCCATCGCCGGGCAGGAAGTCGTTCGAGTTGAACTCGGTGCTGATCTGCGTCGCGAAGCTGGTGAGCACGACGGTGATCACGCCGGCGACGGCCAGCACCGGCATCGGCTTGGCGGCGACGAACGCGCCGATCTTCTCGACGATCGGACCGGCGCCGGGAATGGCGTCGGCCATGAGGCGGACCTCGCCGAGCTTGTTCTTCGCCGCAGCCCGCTCGTCGAAGAGGGTCCGAGCAGCGGGGAGCAGCACGAGCATGGTGAACAGGCCGAAGAACACGCCGAACGCAGCGACGATGCCGAAGTCGCCGTTCGCCGGGATGCTCGACGTGAGGTTCGTGAGGAACGAGATGATGGTCGTGCCGGCCGCGAGCCCGAGCGGCAACATCACACCACCGAGCGCGTACTGGGCGGCGTCGCGCACGTTGCGGCCCTCGGCTCGCATCTCCCGGTAGTGCGCCACCGTCTGGATCGAGTAGTCCACGACCAGACCGACCAGCATGATCGGCACCATCGAGGTGATGGAGTTCGGCGGACCGATCAGGTCGAACCCGTCGGGCCCGAACAGGCCCTGGAAGCCGATGGTGCCGACGATCGTGATCGCGAGGCCGGCGAGGGAGAGCGCGACGTCGGACCCGCTGCGGAAGAACACGTAGAGCAGCAGGGCGATGATGAGCAGCGAGATCATCATCAGTCGTGACATCGATGACGAGGAGGACTCCGCCGACTCCTCGTTGATCGTCGCCGCCGAGAGCGAGCGGACGTCGAGGGGACCGTCGACTGCGGCGACGGCATCGGCCAGCAGGAGCTCGGCGTCTTCGAGGCCCTCGGGGTCGCCGAGCTGACGGAGCTTGATGCTCGAGATCGACACCGTCTCGCCGTCCGCCTCGCCGCTCAGGTTGCCGAGCAGCGCGGCGAACTGGGGCTGCGCAGCGACCTCGTCGATCTGCGCCTGTGGCACCGTCGAGAGGTCGTCCACTCCGAGCGCCTGCTTGAAGGCGCCCGCGATCGACGCGACCGGGTCGACGACGGCGAGCCGTTCGTTGACCGCCGGCTGCGAGACGGCGGCCATGACGACGGCGTCGATCTGGGCCAGCCCCTCGGGCGTGAGGAACTCGCCTCGCTGGAGGATCGTGACGTTGGTCAGTCCAGCCGAGTCGGGGAACGCCTCACTCAGCGTCTCCGCCGCATGGGCGACCTCGCTGTCGGCGGGGAGAAAGGCGTCGTTGCCGGCCTGGGGAACCAGGAGCGTCGACCCGTAGACGAGGATCACGGTCATCACGGCGAGGACGCCGAGGGCGATCCGTGGCCGGCCGGTGACGAGGCCCGCCGGCTTGGTGAAGTGGTTGCTGCTCACGTTGGCCCCCGTGTGCCGCGATCTGGAGGATCTGAGGTGTGCGGCGCCATCCAATCATTTGGCACATCGACTGGCAAAACATATGATGTTCATATGAAGGGCAGAGGGGGAACGCCACATGCGATCGCAGCTCAGTGAGCTGGCGACGACCGTCCGTCAGTTCGCCAAGGGGCCGGACACCGACGAGTTGGCGGGGTATGCCCGCCCACACGATCCGGTGGACTACGAGCGTCCGGAGCTCGACGGGTCCGGTCCGGCGGCGGCCGACATCCCGCTCGGAAAGACCGCGTCCGATGCCACTTGGAACCACTGGCCTGACCGCACGCTCGACGGCTGCCGAGAGCCACTCGCTCCGGGGGTGCCCGATCTGCGTGGCGTGTGGGAGGTCGTGGAGGGCCGGATGACCGGCCACGTCGAACGCGTGGAGCAGGCCGGCAACCGGATCACCATCACCACCGGCGGACTCGTCCACGACATGATCTGCGACGGCACCTTGGAGAACGGGGTCGACGACATCGCCGGCACCGGCACGAGCGAGGACGGCCACCTGCGCGGCCGCCGCATTCGTGTTGCCGCGACGTTCGAGGACGGCGTCCACAAGCTGCGCCCCTTCGGGAAGAAGGTCGTCGCCGTCACGCGTCGCCTCGATCCCGACGACCCCTCCGGGAACACCATGCTCTGGCGGTATGGCCCGAGCCGCAATCGTCTCGTCAGGCTCACCGAACCACCGCTCGACCATCCTGCGACCCGCGCTGCGGCCGCAGCTGCCGAAACCGACACCGCCAAGAACGATCAGGAAGACTGAACCCGATGGACATCATCCTCACCGGCACCGGCTCGCCGATTCCGGACCCGAACCGCGCTGGACCTTCCACGCTCGTGAAGGCAGGCGACACTCAGCTCCTCGTCGATGCCGGCCGTGGCGTGGTCATGCGGATGGCGGGCGTCGGCACGCTGCCGATGATGCTCGGCGGCGTGCTGATCACCCACCTCCACAGCGATCACGTGTGTGCCCTCAACGACGTGATCACGACGCACTGGGTCATGACGCGGGGCACGCCGGCACTGAAGATCTTCGGCCCGCCCGGGATCGCTCAGTTCGTCGAACGACAGGTCGCGGCGCTCGAGGCCGACGTCGGCTACCGCATCGCTCATCACGAGGTGTTGACCGAGGGCCCGGCCATCGAGGTGACCGAGCTCGAGCCCGGTGACTCGTTCTCGATCAACGACGTGCAGATCAGTGTCGCTGCCACCGAGCACAGCCCGGTGAAGCCGACCATCGGCTTCCGCATCGAGCACGAGGGCAAGGTCGCGGCGATCGTCGGCGACACGATCCCGTGTGAAGGTCTCGACACCCTGGTCCAGGGTGCCGACGCCTACGTCCAGACCGTCATCCGCCCCGAGATCGTGAAGCTCATCCCGAACGAGATGCTCCAGGACATCCTCGACTACCACTCCGGTGTCGAGGACGCGGCGCAGACCGCAGCCCGCTGCGGCGCCAAGCGGTTGGTGCTGACCCACATGGTGCCGGCGCCGCCGCCCGGTCAGTACGAGGACTGGATCAACGAGGCCCGCCCGCACTTCGACGGCGAGATCCTCACCGGCGACGATCTGTTCACCGTCACCATCTGACGTTCCGGCGGCGACCCACTCAGTCGGATGCATGCGTCGACAAAGGCCTCATGTGACGTGTGTGACCCGGTGGGTGCGTCGGCCGAAATCCGTCGTTTCTGAACTCTGTCTGACAGTTGTTGTCGCAGTGTGACGCGTGTTCTCGGGGCGCCGGCGCGTGGGCCTGCCTAGGGTCGTCGCATGCAAGGTTCACCAGCTGTCATCGAGTTCCTGAACGAGGCCCTGACCGCCGAGCTCACGGCGATCAACCAGTACTTCGCACACGCGAAGCTCTGCGAGAACTGGGGCTGGACGAAGCTCGCGGCGAAGTACCGCGAGGAGTCCATCGAGGAGATGAACGACGCCGAGAAGCTCATGGATCGCATCCTGCTGCTCGACGGGATGCCGAATCTCCAGCGGCTCGGCACGGTGCGCGTCGGTGAGACGCCCCTCGAGCAGTTCGAGGTCGATCGGGTGCTCGAGTCCAACGCGGTCGACATGTACCGGCGAGGTGTCAAGCTCGCCCTCGAGGAGGGTGATCCCGGGACCCGGGAGATGCTCGAGCAGCTCGTGGTGGGCGAGGAGGAGCACCTCGACTGGATCGACACCCAGCTCCACATGATCGGCGACATCGGCATCGAGCGGTACCTGCAGCTCCAGGTCTGAATCGGACGACTTCAGTGATCTGAATCCTCATCTGTGGCGTGCCTTCTCCGATGGAGTTAGGCTTGCATAACTGATGAGGTGAGGTCGCTTCCTCGCCTCGCGAACGAGGTGAGGAGCCGATGATCGTCTGTCACTGTCGAGTCGTCAGTGATCGTGCGATTCGAGCCGCCACGGACGACGTCGCGTCCGTGGACGAGATCGCCCAGCGATGTGGTGCCGCGCAGGAGTGCGGGGCGTGCCTGACGGCGGTCGTGGAGGTCGTCGATCAGGCGCGAGGCGACAACGGCGTCGAGATCAGGCTGCGGCGAGCGTCCTGATCCTCAGGCGCGCCCGGCCCATTGAGCCGTCGGCGCCGCTGGCGCGAAACAGCGCCGTCATCGGCTCGTCTTCGTCGGGCCGACCCTGCCACCTAAGGTCGGTCGATGGGGCTGGTGATGTTGCTCCGCCGATGGTCGGCGGACAGGGCGACGGCGATCGCCTCCATGCTCACCATCTGGTGCGCGCTCGTGGTGCTCGCCGCGGGGCCCACCTACGCGGACGCGGTCTCGGTCGCCGCACTGCGCAACGGCATCGTCGACGGCACGTCGCTGCAGCGAACGGTCGAGCTGGCGATCGTCGGCGAGCTGACCGACGAAGCCGTGGCGGATCGTCAGGTGCAGGCCGAGATGTCGGCCGTGTTCGCCCCGCTCGCCGTCGAGACGACCCGCATGCGGGTGGCCCAGCGCACGTTCGGGCTGTCGCTCGTCGCCGACGGCGATGGTCCCGTCGACGTGGCGCAGTTCATCGCGGTGGACGGCATCGGTCCACACCTCGAAACGATCAGCGGCGCCGCGTACCCAGGTGATGGGACTGCCGACGGTGTCGGCCCGATCGAGGTGTGGCTGCACGCCGACGTCGCCACAGCTCTGGGCGTCGAGGTGGGCACGGAGCTCACGGTCTCCGCCCGCGGCGGGCCCGATCGAGCCGTCGATGTCGTCGTCGCCGGGACGGTGCGGCCGGTCGACGCGTCAGCGCTCGTGTGGACCGGACGCGCCGCGGTCGCCGACGGCGTGCGCGAAAGCGCTTCGTTCACGACCTCCACGTTCCTCGTCTCGTCCGCCACGTTCGACGCCCTGGCCGAACCGGGCAGACCGTCGTGGCTCAGTGCTCCGGACCTGGGCTCGATCCAGCCAGAGGACCCCGACCGACTCAGCGCCGGCGTCGCAACCTTGGACGACCGGCTCACCAGGATGCTTCGACCGGCGGATCCGGCATCGACCTGGGAGCTGGAGGTCACCACCGAGCTGCCGCAGCACCTGCGCGACAACAGCAGGTCGCTCACGGTCGCTCGTTCGACGGTGCTGGCGGTGATGGCGTCGTTGGCGGTGATCGTCGGTGTCGCCGTCGCGTTGATGTCGACGCTGACGATCGAGGCCCGTCGCTCGGACACGTCGTGGTGGTGGTCTCGAGGTGCGTCGACCGGTCAGATCGTGCGCGGTGTGTTGGCCGAGCTGTTGGTGGTCACGGTGCCGGCGGTCGTCGCGGCGCCCTTCCTGGCGACCCTGGTGGTCGCACCGCTGGAGGTCGTCGGGCCGTTGGCCGAGGTGCAGCTCGACCTCGACCCGGTGCCGGTGCGGTCGGCCTGGCTCGTGGTCTCGATCG
>JAHDHM010000235.1 GCA_020631315.1 Acidimicrobiales bacterium | reverse complement strand
GGCGATCGTCGCCGCCGATCGCGGGATCACTCCGACGTAGCCGTCGAAATCGGTGGCGTACTCCGGGATCTGCCCGAACCCGACCGCGTGATGGTTCCGACCGGTCAACACGCACGCCCGCGTCGGCGAACACATCGCCGTCGTGTGGAACCGGTTGTAGCCCACGCCCATGTCCAGCACACGCTGCATCGTCGGCAGCTGAATCGGTCCACCGAACGGCGAGCCGTTCGCACAACCCGCGTCGTCGGTCATGAAGATCACGATGTTCGGCGCATCGTCCGACAGCGCCGACCCGGCGTCGCGCCACTCGTGATCGGAGTCGAGCAACGAACGCCCGACCCGACTCGCCGACGGCGCAGCCGGAAACGGAAGCGACGGACCGGTCGGATCAGTTTTTGCCATGCGCCACCGTAGCGATCGCGCGCCGCGACAATCCTCTTCGGAACCGCACCGCGGTTCCGCGGAACCGTTACTGGGTGACGATGTCGACCGTGTAGCCACCCTCACCGACATCGGCGAAGGAACGAACCTCGATCTCGTAGACGCCCGGGGCAAGATCCACGATCACCTGGCTGTCGAGCACGCTCGGGAGACCCACGTCGACCGGAGCGTCATCGTTCTCCGCCACCAGGGTGCCGCCGGACATGACGGCCACCCGCGTGTCGAGAAAGTCCTCGCCGGTCACGGTGATGGTCGCCGACACGGCCTCGTCGACCGTCAGCTGCACGACGTCGTAGGCGCCAGCCTCCAGCGCGTCCGATGTCGACACGGTGCTGGCCGCACCGATGGCGAGCTCGGCGACGAGGGAGCCGGTCACGTCGGACTCGACGACCTCGACCACGCCGATCGACGGCGTCTGACCTGCGCCGACGAGCTCCACGACGAGCTCGAAGTCGCCGCCCGCACCGGACAGATCGTTGGCCTTGATCGTGTACATGCCATTCGACTCGGCGGTGTAGACGAGGGCGCTGTTGAGGCCATCGGCGTCGTCATTGACCGCGACGTCGACGCCGGCTGCGTTCGCCACGACCACCACCGGGTCGCCGAGCGCCGCTGGAGCGTAGCCGCGGGCCGACAGCGTCATGCCGATCGACTGACCGGTCTCCATCACGAGGGAGTACTCGGCGGTCGAACCCGTGGGAACCGTTCCTTCGATCACCATCGGGCCGGAGCCGACGGCGAGATCGGTCAGATCCTGGACGGCCGGCGCATCGCCTGCGTCCGTGTCGTCAACGTCTTCGACGGGGTCGTCCTCGGTCACGTCCGCTGCCACCTCTTCGGGGAGGTTCGCGCCGTAGCCGCGCAGGTCCTCCGTCAGCGGCTCGTCGCCGGGACCCGACGTCACCAGGCAGAGGACTTCGCGATCATCGATCTTGTTCCAGCTCTCCATCGTCGGCGTCACGCGGGTGAAGAAGTACTCGGAGGCCGCGTACTCGATCTCGAAGAAGGGCTCCCACCGATCAGCGCAGCCTTCGTCGGCGGACGCACGAATCGACTCGAGGCCGGGGAACACGTCGCCCGGAATGTCGAAGGCCGCATACACCTGGGCATCGTGCGGCTCGGTGCAGGCGACCCCTTCGAACTGCGAGATCTGGTCACCGTCCGGGACGTTCACGCAGTCGCCGGTGGTGGCGCTGAACACGCCGAGGTCGCCACCTTCGACGATCACTCCCGCGTCGTCACGCGTCGTCTGGTCGCTGCCACAGCCGGCGGCAATCAGCCCCACCGTGAGCAGGGCCATCGCCAGCTTGGTCGTCGTCGTGCGCGTCATCTCATCACTCCGCAGTGCTCATCCGCCTTGGGTAAATCCCCTATCGACATCCGAGCAACCGGAAATGAGTGTTCGCCGCCCCTTGCGCCGGCTACATCTCGACGAGCACCTCGTTGACCGAGACCTCGGGCGGCCCGGCGAACCGCTCCGCAAATCGACTCATCACCCGACCGAACGCCTCGCTGTTGCGCAGCCGGGTGTACGACGCCGGATCGGACCAGTGAGCGATGACGGTGACTTCGTCCGTCTCTCGGTTCGCGGTGAACCACGCCCCCTTCCAATCCTCGTGCTCGGCCACCAGGTCCCGGTTCGTCTCGTCGAACAACGCCGCCAGATGGTCGATCGAATCGGGCTGAATCTTCACTCGAGTGATCACCATGTACATGCCCGCGACCCTAGGACAAGGTCACCGTGCCTGGCTCAGGATTCTTCCGCGGATGGGGCGCGCGCGATCGCCACCGTCGCGATCGCGGAACTCGAGCCGCACAGACGGCTAGCGTCCGGGAATGGCAGGGGTCAGTGCGTTCCGGCGCGCCCGAGCCGAGGCATTCATCACCTCGGCGGCATTCCTTGCGGTTGCGCTTGCCCTCGTTCTCCTCGCCTCGGGCCCGATCTTCGCCGACGCCGTGTCCACCGGCGCACTCCGACGATCCCTCAGCGACGCGCCCGCGAGTGAACAGGCGGCGCTGATCTCGGGCCGGATCCTCCGCGATCAGGTCGCCGACACCGACGCATCCGTGCGCCGCGCCGTCCGCGCGGCGAGCGCCTCGATCGACGTCGACATCGTCCAATCCATCGAGGCTGCGACGGGGTGGAGCGTGCCCGAGCAGCCGAGCGAGGAGCGCACCGACATCGTGCGACTCGGTTGGCTCGAAGGCGCAGAGCAACACCTCTCCCTCGTCGACGGACGATGGCCGAGCAACGGTGCACGCAGCGCCGTCATCGAAGTGGCGGTCGACGCCGAGGCGGCGGACGTCTTTGGCCTGCAGCTCGGGCGTGAGCTTCCGCTGGTCGCCCGGGCAGCCTCGGCCGAGCAACTCGAGATCGTCGTGGTCGGTCACCTCCGCGTCGACGACCCATTCGACTCCTACTGGCACGGTCGCGAACGGACGGCCGAACCGGTCACTGTCAGCCCCGCGTTTCGGACCGTCAACCTCTTCACCGACCGCGACGTCTTACTCGACTCCATCGTGACGCGACCCGAGGTGGACTGGCTCGCCCTCCCCCGGTTCGACAACCTCGAGCTCGACGAGGTCGACGGACTGCGAAACCGCATTCGCAACCTGGAGGGCGAAATCAACGGCCGCCTCTTCAATCCGGACACGGACACCCCGATCGAGCTCACCGTCCGCACCCGACTCGCCGAACTGCTACGCGGCGACGACCGCACGCTCACCGTGGCACGCGCGGTGATATTTGCGACCGTCGCCCAGCTCTCCGCCCTGGCCGCATTCGCGCTGACGCTCGTGGCGGGGCTCGGTGTCGACGCTCGACGATCCGAGTCAACGCTCTTGCGAGCCCGCGGTGCCGGACCTGCACAGCTCACACTGCAAGCCATGGCCGACGCAATGCTCATCGTCGTGCCTGTGGCGGTGATCGCACCCCTGCTCGCCGTCGTGGTCGTCGGCTGGTTCGACGAATTCGGCCCCCTCGCCTCGATCGACCTCGTCCTCGCACCTCGACCGGTCGCCGCCGCATGGTGGACCACTGCGGTCGCCGCCCTCGTGGCCATCGGCCTGTTGGTGCTGCCGGCGGCCCGGGCCGCCGCCGCGGCCGCCGCAGAGGGCACCGGCAGCCGAGCCCGACTCGTGGGTCCGATTCAACGGACCGGTATCGACCTTGCGGTCGTCGGCGCGGCCACCTTCGCCTACTGGCAGCTGCGGGTCCTCGGCGACGACCAGGCCGCCGACCTCAGAGGCCGCTTCGGTGTGGATCCACTCGTCGTCGTCGCACCGCTCTTCGGCATCGTCGCCGGCGCGCTGCTCGTTCTTCGCCTGCTCCCACTCGCCGCCCGCGCGGCCGAACGGTTCACTGCCACCAGCGCCGGGGCCACCGGTGCGCTGACCGTCTGGCAGCTGGCCCGACGACCCCACCGCTACAACCGCACTGCACTGCTGGTGACGATGGCCGTCGCCGTCGGCACGTACGCGTCCGTGTACGAGACGACGTGGAGCGAATCACAACGCGCCCAGGCAGCCCATCAGGTGGGCGCCGACATCCGGGTGGAACCGAACCGACGAGTTGGTGCGTCCGTCGGCTCGCTTCAGCTCACCTCGCTGCTCCGATCCGTTCCGGGAGTCGAAACCGTGATGGCCTCCGTCTCCCTCGACACGACGCTGGCCGGCGATGCTCGCCCCGGCCGATTGCTCGCCCTCGACGCCGGAGCCGCCGATGCCCTCGACATCGGGGCCGGAGCCGATGCCGTGAGCGCCCTCGACCAGCTCGCCGGGCTGCGGCCCGAGATCCCCGGCATCGGGTTGCCCGGCGCGCCGATCGAGATCGAGATCGAGTCTTCGGTGACCGAGGTCGACGAATCCGGCATCCCGGTAGAAGCCGACCCCGACGAACCACCCCGGGCGCCGCTGGCCGGTTCGCTCACGCTGACGCTGCAGGATGCCGACGGTCTGCTCCACGTGGTCGATGCCGGCTCACTGGCGGTCGACAGCCCCATCCGCTCCGTCAGGCTGGCAGCATCCGACATCGCTGCCGCAGCGGTCCCACGGGCACCGCTGCAGATCATCGATCTGCAGCTCGACACCGTCACGCAGGGGGCGTTGGCGCACGTCGTCGAAGTCACACTCGGCCCCCTCCGCGTCGTGGATGCCGGCGGAACGACCCAGGACATCCCCCTCGCCGGCGTGCCATTCACCATCTCGACCGAGCCGCTCGGCTTCCTCGCAAACCCAGCATCGGGCACGGTGTCCTCCAGTCCGATCGACGGATCGATGACGATCACGGTCAACACCGGGTCCTCGCTTCAGGCAGTTCGGGTGATCCACACGATCGGCCGAACCCAACGGCCCGACAACGAGGTGCTTGCCGGTGTGGCCGACCGCCAATGGGCCACTCACGCCGACGTTGCGCTCGGCGACGTCGTCGGCGTGCCCACCGATCGTATCGATGACCTCCGCGTACAGATCGTGGACTTCGTCGATGTCATCCCCAGCGTCGACCCCAACACCACCCCGGCGATCATGGTCGACCTGCCGAGCATGCAGTGGCATGAGCGCAGCGATGCCCGACCGACCCGAGTCATTTCCGACTACTGGCTGCGAACCGGACCGACAGCAGGCTTGGGTGTCGACACGTTCCTGCGCCCGCCGGTGGAGGCCGTCCAGGTCGTCGTGCTCGAGGATCGTCGGGCCGCACTCACCGCCAGCCCGCCTGCGCTGGGTTCGCTCGGTGCGCTCGGCGCCGGCTTCCTGGCGTCGGTCGTCCTTGCGATGACGGCCCTGGTGCTCACGGCCGTCGTGTCGGTCCGCGAGCGCACCGCAGAGTTCGCGGTGCTCGACGCGCTCGGCCTGCCCCGTCGGCAACGCCGTGCATGGTTGTTCCGCGAGCAGGCGATCATCGTCGTGTTCGGCGTCGCAATCGGTACCGCCATCGGCCTCGCGCTCGCCCAGCTCGTACTCCCCGTCACGACCCTCTCTCAGACCGGCGGTTCCACGTTCCCGGCGGTCGAGGTCGTGGTCCCATGGGTTCGCGTGATCGCCCTCGTGCTCGCCGTCGGCACGACGTCGCTGGCCGCGGTCGGGGTCGCCCTCATCCTCCGCGCCCGAAGCTCCACCGGTGCGGCGCTGCGTGTCGGAGTCGGCGAATGAACGCGCGGTCGTTGCCGGGGCGGGTCGGGTTGGTCGCCTGGTGGCGGCGATTCGTCGATGCCCGTCGGGTCGGAGCCGTCATCGCGGCGGTCGTGCTCGCCGGTGCGGTGGTCGTGGCCGCTGCGCCCCGGGTTCTGGAGGTTGCAACGGTCGATGACCTTCGGGAGACACTCACCGACGCCACCCCGGACGAGCGAAACCTCCGCTTCACCTCGCTCACCCACATCGGCGCGGGCGCGCCCCGAGATCCGTTCAGCAACATCGACTGGCTGGGCGGCCAGCTCCGAGAGGAGAACCTGCCCCCGTCCCTCGAACCGTTGATCACGGACGAATGGTGGATCTTC
>JAHDHM010000234.1:1715-5986 GCA_020631315.1 Acidimicrobiales bacterium | reverse complement strand
GGCTGCCACGGCACATACCACCAGGCATCGCGCACCGGCATCAGCGACGCACCATCCGCAGCGGCCGCCGCAGCCAGCGACCGCAGCGGCGAGTAGTCGTCGAGCACGTAGAAGCCACGCCCGAACGTCGCCGCCACCAGATCGCCGTCGCGCCGCTGCACAGCCAGATCCCGGACGGCGATCGTCGGCATGCCACCCGACAGGCGATGCCAGTGCGCTCCCCCGTCGACGGTGACGTGCACACCCCGCTCGGCGCCGATGAACATCAGCCCGGGCTCGACGTGATCCTGCTCGATGCACCACACGATCGTGTCGTCGCCGAGATCACCGACGATCGACTCCCACGTCCGCCCCCGGTCCGTCGACCGGTACAGGCGGGGCACGTAGTCGCCGCTCTTGTGGTCATCGGCAGCGAGGTACACGGTGTCGGGTTCGAACCGGTCGGCCTCGAGATCGTTGACGAACGCCACGCCCGGCCAGTCCGGCGGCGTACCCGCGGCCCGCCACGACGCACCACCATCCTCACTGACATGCAGGCAACCGTCGTCGGTCCCGACGTAGAGCAGCCCCTCGACCAGCGGCGACTCCGCCACCGCGGTGATGGTGGCGTAGTGCGACATCGCCATGTGGTCGTACAGCGAGTCGACGCTCGGCACGACGTCCGCCGTCGCCAACTCGTAGCGGTTCACGCCGGTCGTCAGGTCGCCGCTGACCGCCGTCCACGAATCGCCCCGGTCGTCGCTGCGCCACAACCGATGCGAACCCAGATACAGCCGCGACGGGTCGTGCGGGCTCATGTGCAGCGGCGCATCCCAGTTCCACCGCTCGGGCGGATCGTCCGGCCCCGGCTGCGGCTGGATGTCCGTCAGCTCCATCGTCCGACGGTCGTGGCGCATCATGTTGCCGACCTGCCACGACACGTAGCTGACGTCGGGATCCGTCGGATCGAACGCGGCGTGGTAGCCGTCGGCACCCAGACGCACCGACCAGTCCTGGTTTCGGACGCCGTCGAGATGCGTCGTGCGGGTCGGGCCGAACAACGTCCCGAGATCCTGGGCACCACCGAGCACATTGGCGAACGGCAGCGACTCGTCGACGGCCACCCGATAGAACTGGGAGATCGGCAGGTTCGACACGTGCCGCCACGCGTCGCCGTGGTCGTACGACTCGTACAGGCCCGCGTCGCAGCCGACGATCAGGTGGTCGCCGTCGGCAGGGTCGATCCACACGACGTGGTTGTCGCTGTGCTTGTGCTTGCCGGTCTCCATGTTCCGGAACGTGCGGCCGCCGTCGTCCGTCACGTGGAGGAACACGTCGACCTGGTACACCCGCCCGGCGTTCGTCGGCGAGGCGAACAGCTCCTGGTAGTAGTGCGGACCGGTGCCGCCCGACAGGTACTCGTTGCGGCGCTCGAAGCTGCGACCGCCGTCGATCGAAGCGTGAAAGCCCCGCTCCTTCGGATCAGCCGCCTCGATGGTGGCGTAGACGATCGACGGATCCGCCGGCGTCACCGCAAGGCCGATGCGGCCCATGTCCGACTTCGGCAGACCGACCGACGTGGTCCAGGTCGCGCCGCCGTCCGACGACACCTGGATGCCCGAACCCGGACCGCCGCCAAGGAACGACCAGACCCGACGGCGACGCTGATACGTCGCGGCGACGATCGTGTCCGGATCGTTCGGGGCGAACACCGCGCTGGTCACGCCGGTGTCGTCGTCGACGTGCAGCACCCGCTCCCACGAATCACCGCCGTCGGTCGTCTTGTACAGACCACGCTCGCCGCCCGACGACCACAGCGGTCCCTCGGCAGCGACGTACACGGTGTCGCCATCACGGGGGTCGATGAGGATGTCGCTGACGTGCTCACTGCCCTTCAGCCCGACACTGCGCCAGGTACGGCCACGGTCGTCCGAGCGATACACGCCGTCGCCCCACGCCACGTGGCGACCGCTCACGGCCTCGCCGGTACCGACCCACACCGTCTCGGGCCTTCTCGGGTCGATCCGCACACAACCGATCGAATACGAGTGCTGCTCCTCGAACAGCGGCGTCCACGTGATGCCCGCGTTGTCGGTGCGCCACACGCCGCCCGAACCGACGGCGACGAACCACGTCGACGGACGGTCCGGATGGATGGCGATGTCGGCGATGCGTCCACCCATCAGCGCCGGACCGATGCTGCGGAGCTTCAGGCCCCCGATCGCCCGCTCGAGTGGATTGGCCTCGTTGTTGGCTGCGTCGTTCGAAGTGGCTGCATCGCTCATCACCCGAACCTACTCAGACCAGTGCGGTGACTCAGCGTTCCGCGGAACGCTGGATCGGCACAGCGTTCCGCGGAACGCCGGCCTTGGTGACGGCGGACCGGCTCGACCACAGTGGGGCGATGGCTCGACACCCCATCGCCGGCACCGCGATCGAACGCAACGCAGTGATCAACGGACGGTCGCCGATGGAGATCATCCCGGCACTCGCCGTACCCGGCGACGAGACCTATCACCCGTGCCCCGAGGCGTTCCCGGGCGACGACGCACCTCGGTCGACGGTCACCAAGCACGCCGCATGGTCCGGCTCGCAGATCTTCCCCGGCACCACCAGGGACGTCTGGATCTCGACGCCCGCCGACTGGGGCGACCAGCCGCCCGCACTGCTCGTGTGCCAGGACGGCGGCGGCTACCTGAAGGCGACCGGCGACGTTCGCGCCGTCGCCGTCCTCGACTCACTCATGCACGACGGCACGCTCCCACCGACCGTCGGCGTGTTCGTGATGCCGGGCCGCCACGAAGGTGACGACGACGAAGCCGCCCGCGTTCAGCGCAGCGTCGAATACGACACGGTGGATGACGCCTACGTCCGCTTCCTCGACGACGAGCTCCTGCCCTTCGTCGAAGCAGAGATCGGGCGAGCGCTCTCGACCGACCCGGCCGATCGCCTCATCGCCGGCATCTCGTCCGGTGGCATCGCCGCGTTCAACGCAGCCTGGCATCGACCCGAGTCCTTCGGTCGCGTCCTCAGCCATTGCGGGTCGTTCACCAACCTGCGCGGCGGCCACGAGTATCCGTTCCTCATCCGGGCCAACGAGCGACGCCCGATCAAGGTGTTCCTGCAGACCGGTACCGCCGACGCGAACATCCCCCAGGGCAATTGGACGCTCGCCAACGACATGGTGGCCGACGCCCTCGACTACGCGGGCTACGACGTCCGCTACGAGAAGGGCGTCGGCGGCCACAGCCTCCGCCACGGCGGCGCGCTGTTCGCGGAATCACTCCGCTGGCTGCGCAGCGAGCACCGACCCCGCACCGCCGACGAGGACCACGAAGTCCATGCGGCGACCAGGCGCCGGGTGGCCGAGATCGCACCGGTCCTACGGCGCCGCGGCGCGCTGTGAGCGTCGCGACGGCGCGTCGACGAAGGAACCGGGCAGGTCTGGACGCTCAGGCGTAGGGCGTCAGATCCATGTCGGGGTAGCGACGCTGCACGGCCTCGATGCTCTCGGGTGACCAGTACGGATCGCCCGGCGGCGGGAAACCGATCATCGAACGCTGATCCGGTGTGATGCGCGACATCAGGTCGTGCATCCAACCGCGCTGGCCGTGCCGCACGAAGCTGCGCCAGCCGCCCCACGTCATGTCCCGACGCTGGTAGGCGACGTGGATCGTGTGCCGCAGACCTTCGTCGGCGAACATCGCGGATCCGCGATGGAACGTGCGCATCGAATACAGGAAGATCGAACCCGCCGGCACCGTGATCGCGTGCTCGGCCTCGTACAGCTCGGGTGCATCGTCACGACTCACCGCAGCGTGCTCGTTCCACGGCGCACCGTCGGCGTAGGACACGACCTTGGTCGGACCCATGTCGATCGTCACGTCGGTCAGGTACAGGATCGAGGCGACCTGATCGTGATGGTCACCGGTCGGCACGACGAACGTGTTGTTCCGATGGTCCTGATGCATCAGCTGGTCGAAGTCCTGCTCCGACGCGTACTTCGTGATCGACTCCGAGTGCGCCAGCACGATGTCGTCGGTGCCGAGGGCCCGACGGGCGAAGTCGATCATCGCCGGGTTCAGCACCAGGTCGTTCATGAGGTCCGACCGGTACGGGAAGTCGGACCACGTCAGGGGCAGCGCCTCGGGCCACTGCTCCGGTTCGGACACGAACTGCTCGTAGGTCGGCACGATCTCGTGCATCTGCGCGACCGTGTCCGCGACGACGTCGGCCGGCACGAAGTTCTCGATGATGACGTAGCCCTGCTCGTGCCACAGCGCGAGCTGTTC
>JAHDHM010000234.1:0-1615 GCA_020631315.1 Acidimicrobiales bacterium | reverse complement strand
TAGCGGGGCTCGCGGGGCAGGCCGAGGACGCGCTCGCCGAGGATGTTGCGCATGATGTCGCTGGTGCCGCCCATGATCGTGTAGCCGGGGGCGTAGACGAGGCCCTGGGTCATGTCGTTCCACAGCGTGGCGTGCATGCCGAGCGTGCGGGCGACGAACTCGGCGACCCGCACCTCGTGCTCCGTGCAGAAGGCCTTCGTCGCCGCGCTGAACCCGGCAGGCGCCTGCTGCAGCACCTCTCGGTAGACGAGCAGGCGACCGACCTCGTAGTCGCTCTCGATCTTGGCGATCTCCTGACGGACACGCGGGTCGGTCGTGTCGGCCTGGGCCTTCGCAATCTCGTACAGCGCCTTGTTCGACACGAGGCGATCGATGCCGCCGCGCTCGTGGGCGAGCTGCACCATCGTCTGCTTGAAGGCGTCGCCCTCGACACCCACCAGGTTCTCGACCGGCACCCGCACGTCGGTGAAGTACACCTCGCAGAAGTGCTGGTTCGTCGTCATGTCCTTGATGGTGCGGACCTCGATGCCCGGCAGATCCATCGGGACGATCAGCTCGCTGATGCCCTTGTGCGGCGGGCCGTCGGCGCCGGTGCGGCAGATCAGGTAGCAGTAGTCGGCGACCTCACCGAAGCTGGTCCAGATCTTCTGACCGTTGACGACGAACACGTCGCCGTCACGCCGAGCCGAGGTCTTCAGTCCGGCGAGGTCCGAACCGTTGTCCGGCTCCGACATGCCGATGCACCAGGTCGTCTCGCCGGCGAGCATCGCCGGCAGGTACTCGGCCTGCTGATCGGGCGTGCCGTAGGCGATGAGGGTGGGACCCATCTGCCGGTCGGCGAACCACATCGCCGCGATCGGCGCACCGAGACCGATCATCTCCTCGGCGACGATGACCCGCTCGATCGGCGGACGATCATGACCGCCGTGCTCCTTCGGCCACCCCATGCCGATGAAGCCCTCGTCGGCCATCACCTTGGCGAAGTCCTTGGAGAAGCCGTTGATCCAGCTGTCGTTGTGACGGCCGAAGTCGGCCACACCACGTTCGGCCACGGCCCGGGCGCGGGCACGCAGTTCGAGCAGGTGATCGTCGAGCACGAAGTCCATGCCCGTCATGCTGGCAGATGTCGGCGTAGGTCCCGTAGCCCGACGCCGCCTCGCTGTTCCAGGTCGGGCTCAGATCGGGCTCAGTCGGCGACGAGCGCCTGGAGCGCGGCGCGCAGCTCGGTGGCGAGTGCCTCGTCCGTCAGTGCGCCCGCCTCGACGTCGAAGTTGGCGTGGAAGCTCGGGACGGACACCACACCACGCACGTCGCCCCCGAAGAACGGCGTGACCATGGCGACGTGGTCGAGCACGCCCTTGCCGCCACGACCACCGGGCGACGTGGCCATCAGCACCATGCGGGCGCCCTGCCAGACGTTCATGTCGATGCGGGACGTCCAGTCGTAGAGATTCTTGTACGCCGCGGGCAGGCCGCCGTTGTACTCGGGGAACGAGACGATCACCGCGTCGGCGGCGCCGATCGTCTCTCGAAAGCGATGAGCCGGCTCCGGGACACCGTCAGCGGCCTGGCGGTCCGAGCTGTACAGAGGCATCTCGAAGTCGTTCATGTCGAT
>JAHDHM010000233.1 GCA_020631315.1 Acidimicrobiales bacterium | reverse complement strand
CACGTGCGCCGTCCTCGACGACCACTCCCTCATGGGGCGACAACGAATTCGGCCAGCTCGGTGCGGGCGACACCGCGCACCGCGGCGACGGAGCGGGTGAGATGGGCGACGCACTGCGGCCCATCGACGTCGGTACCGGCCGCCATGCCGTCGCCGTCGTCACCGAGGTCGAGGAGGCCACGTGTGCGCTGCTCGACGACTCGAGCGTCCGCTGTTGGGGCCAGGGCTTCTTCGGCCAGCTCGGTGTCGGATCCGCTGAAGGTCTCGGCGACGAGCCCGGCGAGATGGGCGACGCCCTGCCGGTCGTGCCACTGGGCACGGGACGCCACGCCTCGGCTCTCCAAGCCGGCGGCGGCGCGGTCTGCGCCGTGCTCGACGGGGCCGACCTCAAGTGCTGGGGCGACGGCATCTTCGGTCAGCTCGGACAGGGCGCACCCGACCGGATCGGCGACGACGAGACACCGGCCACCATCGACCCGATCGATCTCGGAACCGGACGGACCGTGATCGCGGCCGCCGTCGGCACCACCCATGCGTGCGCCGTCCTCGATGATCGCACCGTCAAGTGCTGGGGCGACGGCTTCGACGGTCAACACGGCCTCGGCGACACGTCGACGCGCGGCGATGGACCCGGCGAGATGGGCGATGCGCTCCCCACGGTCCGGGTCGCCGAGTTGGGTGCCATCGACGTCGACGCCGGCACGGCGACGTGTGCCGTGCTCGCCGACGGTCGGGTGAGGTGCTGGGGCGACAACTTCGACGGGCAGCTCGGACAGGGCGATCAGGTGAGCCGCGGCACTGCCGACGACATCGGCGACCGGCTGCCGGCCGTCGATCTCGGCACGGGCCGCACCGCGACGCAGATCAGCACCGGCGGCCAACACGTGTGTGCGCTCCTCGACGACGGCAGCGTGAAGTGTTGGGGCGACAACATGTCGGGGCAGCTCGGCCTCGGCGACACCGACGACCGCGGCGACCAACCCGGCGAGATGGGTGACGATCTCCCGGCGGTCGATCTCGGCACCGGCCGGACCGCGACGTCGATCGCCGCCGGCACGGCGCACACCTGCGCCCTCCTCGACGATTCGACCGTGAAGTGTTGGGGCAACGGCGGCGTCCTCGGCCTCAACGACCCGGATGCCCGCGGCGACGAACCCGACGAGATGGGCGATGCCCTCGACCCGCTCGACTTCGACGGGTACGTACCCAGGGTTCTCGCGACGGGCTGGGGCCACACGTGTGTGATCGCCGACCACCCTGACATCGGCACCGATCTCCTGTGCTGGGGAGCGAACACCGACGACGTCCTCGGCGAGGGGAACGGCTTCAGGGTCGGTGACGCGTTCAACGAAGGGAAGGTCTCGCACCTTCTCTCGAGCAACAGTGACCGCCACCCCGTTGCAGTGAGCACCGGCTTCGGCGTGACCTGCGCGGTACTCGACAACCAGAAGCTCAAGTGCGTCGGCCGCAACCTCTCCGGCGAGCTCGGTGCGGGCGACACCGATTGGCGCGGGGACTTGGGCCACAACCCGTTGCCGAGCGTCGACCTGGGCACAGGTCGGACGGCGCTGTCCGTCGCGACCGCGAGCGGGCACACCTGCGCCGTCCTCGACGACGGCTCGCTCAAGTGCTGGGGCGACAACGCCAAAGGGCAGCTGGGCCAGGGCGACACGGACAATCTGGGCGACGACAGCATCGAGACCGGCGACGCGCTGCCGGTCGTCCCGCTCGGGACAGGGCGAACCGTGACGCAGGTGGCCGTGGCGAATCAGGTGACGTGCGCACTGCTCGACACGACGGAAGTGAAGTGTTGGGGCTCGGCTCAGGTGGGGATGATCGGCAGCGGCGCCACCGACGACCTCGGCGACGACGATGGCGAGATGGGCGATGCCCTCGCTCCCGTCGACCTGGGCACGGTTCGCGTCGCGACGTCCACCGGTCGGCCTGCTGGCGTCACCGCACCCACGGCGGTGCCCACCCACTCGACGGTGACGCTGCCGCTCGCGCTCCCGTCCGACGACGGCGGTGCCGAGGTCACGGGCTACGTCGTGCAGCGATCGACGGACGGCACCAGCTACGAGACGATCGACCAGGTCTCGGCGCTCGCCGGTGCCGTGCGGACAGCCAGTGGCCCCCAGTGGGTCGACACGAACGTCGCCCCCGACACGGCGTACTGGTACCGGGTCGCGGCCGTCAACGCCAACGGCCAAGGCCCGTTCTCGACACCCGTCGAGGTCCGAACGCTCGAGGCGTGGACCGCGTGTCATGCGACGGAGCCCGTCGGGTATTGGCTCGTCGAGCAGGACGGTGGCGTCCATGCCTTCGGCGACGCCGACCTCCACGGCGCCTCAGCGCCGCAGGCTCCGGTGACGGCCGTCGACATCGAGTCCACGCCATCGGGCTGCGGCTACTGGGTGCTGCACTCCGACGGCACCATCCACCCCTTCGGTGACGCCACCGCCTTGGCCCACTTCGACCTCGCGGCGTTCGGTGACGGCGAGCGCGTCACCTCGTTCGCGCCGACGCCGGATGGCACCGGATTGTGGGGGTTCACGAACCGCGGGCGGGTGCTCCTGAGCGGCACCGCGGAGCACAAGTACGCGGGCCCGCACCCTGACCTGGTCGACCTCGCACTGGACGGCGAGATCATCGACGCCAAGCCGACGCCGACCGGTGACGGCTACTTCATGCTCGGCGCCGACGGTGGGATCTTCGCGTTCGGTGATGCACAGTTCGTCGACAGCGTTCCCGGCATCGGCATCAGCCGCCTCGACGAACCGGCGGTCGGTCTGGTGCCCGACCCGGACGGGACCGGCTACTGGATCGTCGCGGCCGACGGCGGGGTGTTCAGCTTCGACGCCGCGTGGCGTGGCAGTTTCCCGGCGCTCGGGCTCGGAGGACTGAACCAGCCGGTGTCGGGTATGACCCCGTACGGCGACGGCTACCTGCAGGTTGCCGGTGACGGCGGCGTCTTCAACTTCTCGAACCGGCCCTTCTCGGGCAGCCTCGGCGACGATCCACCCGACTCACCGGTCCAGGCGATCAGTCCGATCCCGGTGTGAGGCCGGGCGCTCGCCGAGTCGGTGAACCCGGACAAGTGCTGAGTGAAGGACAGGCTCTAGCTTGGCGGTGATGGCCACGCCGGAACGTCTCCCTCCTGTCGACGGGCCCGTGGGCGCGACGATGTGGGAACGAGCCGACGCGGTGCTGCCCGGCGGCGTCATGTACCTCAGCCGATCGGCCGACGCAGCGGGACGCGGCGTGTTACCCGGCTTCATCGCGTCCGGCGATGGCTGCCGCGTCACCGACGTCGACGGGAAGACCTACCTCGACTTCCTGTGCGCGAACGGCCCGATCCTGCTCGGCTACGGGCACCCGGTCGTCGACGAGGCCGTCGCCCGACAGCAGGCCGCGGCGACGAGCGCGTCGCTGTACCCGCCGGCGCTCGTCGACCTCGCCGAGCGACTCACCGACCGTACTCCCGGCATGGCCTGGGCGGTCGCGGCGAAGAACGGCTCGGACGTCGTGGCGCTGGCGCTGCGCACGGCCCGCCAGGCGACCGGCCGTCACAGGGTCGTACAGTTCGACGCTGCGTACCACGGCTTCGCTCCGGAGCTCACGCCGAGCGGTGCCGGGGTGACACCTGCTGCCCGCGCCGACGTGCTGCGATGTCCGTGGAACGACCCTGCCTCGCTGCTCGAGCTCGGCCGGCTCCACGGCGACGAGCTCGCTGCCATCGTCCTCAACCCGGTCGACCAGACGATGGCGAGTCCCACCGTGGCACCGACGGCGGAGTTCATCACGGCCGTCGAACGGGTTCGCTCCGAACACGGCACGTTGCTGGTGTTCGACGACGTGCGTCACGGGTTCCGGCTCCACCCCGACGGCTCACACCGCTGGGTCGGCATCGAGCCCGACCTGCTGTGTCTCGGGAAGGCACTCGGCAACGGTCACCCGATCGCGGCACTGCTCGGGACCGACGCTCTGCGCGATGCGGCGAGCCGGCTCTGGTTCACCGCGACCATGTGCTTCGAGGCGTCGTCGATGCGCGCAGCGATCGCGACCCTCGACGTCTACGACCACGACGACGCCTTCACCACGATCGACCGTTCGGCCCGCCGTCTGCGGGACGGCATCGTCGCTGCGGCCGAGGCGACCGGCCATCGGCTGCAGTACACGGGCCCGCCGGCGACACCGTCGATCGTGTTCACCGACGATCCGCGTGCTCGGGTCTCCCGGCGGTTCGCGGCCGAGGCTGCGCACCGTGGGGCGATCTTCCATCCGACCCTCAACTGGTTCGTCTGCGCCGCACACGACGACGCAGCGATCGACGAAGCCGTCGACATCGCGACCGAGGCGCTTCGAGCGACGCCCGGACCCGAGGCCTTCTACCCGAACTGAGTTGTCGCGCCGGCGGCGACGTCAGCTCTGGTCGGCGCCCTGACCCTGGTGTGCTTCGCGGTACTCGGCCGGCAGCACGCCCGTCGTCCGGCGGAAGAACTTCGAGAAGTTGCTCGGCTGCGAGAACCCGAGGTGCTGGGCGATCCAGTTGATCTGGAGATCGGTCGTGGTCAGCAGTCGCACTGCGGCGACGGTGACACGGTCGTCGATCATCTCCTTCGGCGCACGACCGACCACGGCGTTCGTGGCCCGAGTCAGCGTGCGGGCAGAGCAGCCGAGCCGATCGGCGTAGTGCGCGACGGAACGAGACGACGCGAACCCGGCTTCGAGCAGGTCACGGAAATCGGCGACCATCCGTTCGTAGTCGGACAGCGAGCCTCTGCTCAGACGGGAATTCACCGCTACATCATGACGCATTTGCGATCCTCGTGACGGTCGTTGTGATCGCCGCCCGTGCATCAGCGTCGACATCGCCGTCGTACGGGAGGCGCATCAGCTCCTCCAAGGTGTCGATCGGCGCCTTGGTCGGGAGCCACAACGGGTCGAGCAGACGCATTCCCCATTCGCCGAAACGACGTTCGTCGACGTCGACGTCCACCCGGCGAACGATGCGGTGGCGGCTGTCGTGCAACAGACGAACCCACAGGCCGGTCACGGCCGGGACCGGCCCTTCGACGTACTGCAGGAACACCCCGTTGCGATGGCTGAGGATGCCGGTCACGCCATCGGCGCGGTTGCGTTCGTCGGACTGGTTCGCGAGTGCCCGCAGCGTCGTGACGTCGAGCGGCTTCGTCGAGTGGCTCACATAGACGAGTGCCGTCAACACCGGCGCCGACGACCTGTCGCTCCGCCACGCCGCCCAGAACTCGCTGGGGCGAACACACCATCGAGGTGCTGTTCTCCAGCAAGTTCAAGCGAATCCACTCGGTCAGCCTGCCACGAAACGTCGCTCACCGCTCCGGAACGTCGTCAGGTGAGCTGCCAGAACTCCTCGGTGAGTCCGGCTCGAGTGATCACATCAGACCGCGTAGTGCAGCCTTGGCTGTACCGTATTCGTCGGCCAGCTGGGCGACGATGTCGGCCATCGGACGGGACTGCGTGATCGCACCGACGCCGTGCACCGCCGACCAGACGCCGGCGCTTCGGTGCCCCGTCGGCGGACGCGGTGACGACCTCGCCCGGGCGGGTGTACGCGAGTTCGCCCACGTCGATCCCCGCCCGCTCGAGGCTCGGCACCAGCCAGTTGGCGGGAGCGCCGTCGGCTCGGGTGCGCACCGGGGCGACGGCCTGCTGCACCGAGACACCGTCGACCTCGATCGACCGGAACGCTCCGCGATGCAACATCGTCGGATCGTCCGGCAGGTCGGCGGCCGTCGCCACTGCCGCACCCGGCACCGCATGGGCGAGGAACAGCTCGTCGGCTTCCGCTCGGGTCAGACCCGCTGCCCACTCACGCAGGATCTCGAGGAACTCGGCGTGGTGGTCCCGACGCGAGCGGCCGCGAGCGAAGCGCTCCTCCCGCAGGCGGTCGTCGTCGACCATCTCGACGATGGCGGGCCAGTCCCTGGGCGTGAACACGAAGGCGAGGTGTCCGTCGATGCAGGGCAGCGCAGGCCAAC
>JAHDHM010000232.1 GCA_020631315.1 Acidimicrobiales bacterium | reverse complement strand
GTGCGGCAGGTCGTTGGCGAGGCGAGTGAAACCCGAGATGTCGCCGAAGACGACGGTCGCTCGGATGACCTGCTCGGTCGGTGGGTCGTCGAGCGTCAACCAGTCGCGCACCACGGCCGGGTGCAGGCTGGCGAGCCTCCCGGGCGACGATGGTGAGCCGGTCATCGCCCCATGGTGTCAGGAACGCCGAGCCGGGTCGTCGAGGCGATCAGTTGCCGACGACGGGCCGGCCGTAGGGCGAGGAGTCGCCCTCGCCGTTGCCGTTTCCGTTGCGGCCGAGTACCGGCCCGGGGTCGGACGTCTCGGCCTTCTCGGCTTCGAGAAGGCGGTCCACCATGTCGCGCAGTGCCTCTGGGTCGTTGCCCCAGGTGAGGGCGTACATGTCGGCGCTGATGCGCTCGAAATCGGCGTCGCTCGCCGCTGCCGCACCCGCCAGGAAGTCGACCAGACGACGGCGCAGGGCGCGGTCGGCAGGGGCCTTGACCATGAACGCTCGGCCGAACCGAAGGCTCGACACCATCTCACCGAAGTCGTCAAACGACGATGGTTCGAACATCTCCACCGGGGCACTCTTTCACACGGCGAACGGGAGGAAAACCCCAGGTCAGAACGCTGACAGGTGACGGTCCGGCCGCCGAACGCAGCCGACGCCCTGACCCCCGTGCTCAGTGGGGTTCAGGGCGCCGGACCGCGCTACTGGGGGGGGCTGCGGCGTGCGGGCACCGCAGCATCGTGGACCGGCCGAAGCCGGCGGATCATGCGCCCTGGCGGCGCTTGACTTCCTCGATGAGGGCCGGGATCACGGCGTGCAGGTCGGCGACCACGGCGTGACCGGCCTTGGTGACCAGGTTCGCTTCCTTGTCGGTGTTGATGGCGATGATGTTCTTCGAACCCATCGCACCGACCCAGTGCTGCGTGGCACCCGAGATGCCCGATGCCAGGTAGACCTCGGGGGCGATGCGCGTACCGGTCTGGCCGACCTGGTCGGCGTGGTTGCGCCAGCCCAGGTTGGTGACGGCGCGCGAGCAGCCGACTCGACCACCGAGCAGCTCGGCGAGCTCCTCGAGCATGGCGAACGACTCGGGGTTGCCCATGCCGCGACCGCCACCGGCGACGAACGGTGCCGTCGACAGCGTCACGCCGGCCGTGGTGACCGTGCGGTCCTTGATGACCGAACGTGCGAACGTCGGGTCGATCTCGGCGGCGAACGCCTGGACCGTGCCGGCGGCCGGAGCCTCGGACGGCTCGAACGCGTGGTCGGCGTAGGTCATCAGCAGCGTGTCCGCGACGAGCTCGGCGTCCTCGAGGAGGGTGCCGCCCCACTGGTGACGGGTCACCGTGACGCCGCCGTCAGCAGGAACTGCGTCGACGATGTTCGCCGAGAACGGCAGATCGAGACGGGCCGCGATCTGGGCGAGCACCTCGTTGCCGCGTGCCGTGCCGTTGGCCGTGACGGCCTTGGGCGAGGTGGCGGCGACGAGCTGGCACACGCCGTCGGCGTAGGCCTCGGAACCGAAGTCGGACAGCACGTCGGAGTCGATGGTGTGCACGACGGCAGCACCATGGGCGCCGAGCTGACCGGCAACGGCACCCGACGGGTCACCGAGGACGACGGCCTGCACGTCGCAGTCCAGCTTGGCGGCCAGCATGCGGGCGCCGGCCATGGCCTCGAGGGTGCCGGGAGCGATGTCGCCTCGGTCGTGTTCAGCAACAACCAACACAGTCATCGTTGTCCCCTCCTGCTGCTGACGCAGCGGGCCGGGTGGCCCCATTCGCTTCGCTCATTCACGCTGCGTCACCTCCCAGGACACCGAACTCCTCGAGCAGATCGCAGATGGCCGCGGCAGCGGCCTCCGGCTCGCTCGGGAGCATGACGGTCTCGCTGACCTTCTCTTCCGGACGGTGGAGCTTCACCTTGTTGAGCCCACCCTCGGCAGCGTCGAGTTCGACGGTGCCGACGACGGCCTTACGCGAGGCGAGGCGACCCTTCATGGTGGGATACCGGGGCAGGTTGAGGCCCGCGTAGATGCCGCGCACGGCCGGGCGAGGCAGCTCGTACACCTCGAGGCCACCGTCGATGCCCTTGGACGCCACGACGGACTCCGGCTGGACCTCGATGGCCTTGATGCCGTTGACGATCGGGCGACCCAGCGCGTGGGCCACACGGACACCGACCTGGTAGCCGGCCGAATCGGCCGACTCGTTGCCGAACAGGATCAGGTCGAAGGCGCCGTCGGCGGCCTCGGCCTGCTGCACGGCCTCGGTGATGATCGCCGCGGTGCGCTGCGGGTCGAGCGAACGGCCGTCGGTGGGCACCAGGATGAAGTCGGTGCCGCCGACGGACGCCGCGTACCGCAGCTGCTCCTCGGCCTCGGGCGGGCCGACCGTCAACACGACGACCTGACCACCCTCGCGCTCGACGATCTGGACGGCCTCCTCCAGCGCACACTCCTCGTGCGGGCTCGTGGTGAACCCGAGGTGCGCGGTGTCGACCTCCTGCTCGTCGGCGGTGACGTTGATCTTCGAACCGGGCGCCGGCACCCGCTTCACACAAACCAAGATTCTCATCATTGCGTTCCCCGGCCACGCAGGCCGTTTGCGTTGCGCATCGTCATGGCACTCATGCGCGCATCCGGCTGTCGTCGGGGTCGAAGGTGGCGAGGTTGCCGCCGGTCGCGACCACGGTCACGGGGTACAGCTCGTACTGGTACATGGCCTGCAGCTGGGTGCCGATCTCGCAGTGCTCGATGGGCAGGTAGGCCATGCCGAGGTACTTGCCGACCGACGGGGCGTTGCCCGCGGTGTTGACCCGGCTGACACGACCCTTGGCGTCGACGAGACGGTTGCCGTCCATGTCGCAGACCGGCTCGTTGCCGGCACCCATCGGGAAGCGCTTGTAGCCCGCTTCGCAGGTGAGGTCGGTGTATTCGAGCATGCACAGCTGCGCGACCGGGGCTTCCTCACGTGCCTTGAGGTAGTTGGCCTTGCCGATGAAGTCGGCGGCCTTGACCTTCGGGCGGGCGAGACCGGCCTCGACCGGGGTGTACTCGTCCTCGAGCTCGGCGCCCATGAGGCGGTAGCCCTTCTCGAGCCGACCGGTGGTGCCGTACATGCCGGCGCCGACGGGGCGGAGGTCGAACTCCTGGCCGGTCTCCCACAGCAGGTCCCACAGGGCGAGACCCATCGGGGCCTCGGTGTAGATCTCGAAACCGGCGTCGCCGATGTAGGAGATGCGGAACAGGTCGACGGGGATGCCGCCGAGGAGGTGGCTCTTCACCTGGCCGTAGCCGTGAGCGTCCTGGCTGAGGTCGCTCTCGGTGATCTTGGAGAGCATCTCGACGGCCTTGGGGCCCCACACGCCGTAGGTGACGGTGGCGTTGGTGCGGTTCTCGAACTGGACCGTCCCGTCGCCCGGCAGGTTGTGCTTGAACCAGTACTCGTCGCGGCCGCCGTCGAAGGCGCCGGTGACGATGCGGTAGCGGTCGTTCGCGATGCGCATGACGGTGAGGTCGGAGCGGAAGCCGCCCGACTCGTTGAGCACCGGGGTGTAGATGCTGCGGCCGACGGCGACGTCACACTTGTTGACGACCATCCTCTCCATGTAGTCGACGACGCCGGGGCCGTAGACCTCGAAGACCTGGAACGGGGCGAGGTCGACGATGCCGACGTGCTCGCGCAGGTGCAGGTGCTCCGCGTTCTGGATGGGGCTCCACCAGCGGGCGTCCCACTCGTGGGTGCGGCCTTCGATGCCGTACTTCTCGACGAGGTCGGCGTTGGACTCGTACCAGTGCGGACGCTCCCAGCCACCGGCCTGGAAGTAGACGGCCTCGAGGGCGTCGGTGCGGGCCTTGGCCGGGCCGACGGTGATGTGGCGACGGCTGTCCCACTGCTCACGCGGGTGGACGATGCCGTAGGTCTTGTTGAAGTGCTCCTCGCAACGGGCCTCGATGTGGAGGACGTTGCGGTCCTGGGGGTAGAAGCGGTTGATGTCGGCACCGTGCGGGTCGGTGACGTGCGGATAACCGTTGGTCATCCACTCGGCCATCAGCTTGCCGACGCCCGGGCCTTCCTTGATCCACACGGCGGCGGCGGACCACAGGTTCTCGACCTCGGTGGTCGGGCCGAGCACCGGTGAGGCGTCGGGGGTGAGCGAGAGCAGGCCGTTGATGGCGTACTTGATCTCGCCGTCGCCGAGGAACTCCATCAGCTCGATGGCCTCTTCCATCTGCTGGTCGAAGTCGTCGGGCGTGAACGGCATCTCCGTCGGGGTGAGGGCGGCCTCTTCGTTGGAGGGGATCTCCTCGACGCGGTGCAGGATCGGACGGTGGGCGTAGGAGCCGACCTCCATCGAACCGGCGGTCTGGCGCTCGTAGCAGAACGTGTCCATGTCGCGCACGATCGGGAACGCGAGCTCCTGGTTCGTCTCGGCGAGGATGTCGAACGGGCCGACGTCGGCCATCTGGTGGACGGCGGGGGTCAGCGGGATCGTGGCGCCGGCCATCTCGGCGAGCTTGGGGCTCCACACGCCGGTGGCGATCACGACGGTGTCGCACTCGATGCGGCCCTTGTCGGTGACGACGGCGGTCACCTTCGGCTTGTTCTTGCCGGGCGCGGTCTCGATGTCGAGGACCTCGGTGTTGGCGAACACCTGGAGGTTGCCGGCGTCCTGGGCCTTCTTGCGCATGATGGTGCCGGACTCGAGGGAGTCGACCACCGACACGGACGGCGTGTAGAAGCCGCCGAGGATGACGTCTTCGGAGATGAACGGCACCTTCTCCTTGACCTGCGCCGGGGTGAGCAGCTCAGAAGGGATGCCCCACGCCGTGGCGGACGTCATGCGGCGCTTGAACTCCTCCATGCGCTCCTCGGTGCGAGCGACCTCGATGCCGCCGCACGTGTTCTGCATGCCCATCGCTTCGTACTGCTCCATCGAGGACATCGTCAGGTCGACGATCTCCTTGGAGTGGTCCACCGGGAAGAGGAAGTTCGAGGCGTGACCCGTCGAACCACCGGGGTTCGGGAGCGGGCCCTTGTCGAGCAGGACCATGTCGGTCCAGCCCATGTCGGAGAGGTGTCCGACGAGGCAGTTGCCGACGATGCCGGCGCCGATGACGACGCAGTTCGCCTTGGACGGGAAGTCGCTCACGTTGAGCCCCCAGGAGTTGGTGATCAGACAAGTGGTCGACGAATGATATATCAGTCCGCTATGGTGTCAAGGACATGGCCCTGATCGATCCGCTGTCCCTCATCTCCGGCGAGTCCGGCGACGACGCGCCCGAGTCGCTGCGCGACCAGGCGTACCGGCTCCTGCGCGACAAGATCGTCCAGCTCGACTTCTCCCCCGGCGACGTCCTGCGTGAGGACGAGCTGCGGGAACTCCTGGGCATCGGCCGCACGCCGATCCGTGAGGCGCTGCAGCGTCTCGAGCGCGAGCACTTCGTCACCGTGATCCCCCGCCAGGGCATCTTCGTCTCGGGCATCGAGGTCACCGAGCTCTCGATGCTGTTCGAGACCCGCACGGTGCTCGAGCCCTACGCAGCACGCCTCGCTGCGGTCCGTGGCGACGAGGCCCACTGGGACGCGATGGCGGTCACCCTCGCGAAGACGGCGGACCCGTCGCTCGATCGCACCGAGCAGCTCGCCCTCGACCGCACCTGCCACGAGATCATGTGGTCGGCGGCAGGCAACCGTTTTCTGGTCGACACCCTCGACATGCTCTACGCCCAGTCCGACCGGCTGTGGCACCTGTATCTGGCCGAGGTGGCCGACATGGAGCACGCGGTCGAGGAACACATGGAGATCCTCGAGGCACTGAAGGACGGCGAAGCCGAACGCTCCGCCGCCCTCGTCGAGCGCCACGTGCGCAGCTTCGACACCCAGGTCCGAGCCGCTGTCACCGCGGGCCTCGAATCGCCGCTGTCTGCCGGCGGCTGAGGCACTCCGGCGAATTCTCGCCCAAGGTTGTATTTCCGAGCGGGTCTCGCTGCACCTCTTCCACGTCGTGCGGCACCGACGAGAACCCCGACTC
>JAHDHM010000231.1:310-6028 GCA_020631315.1 Acidimicrobiales bacterium | reverse complement strand
GTCGATCAGCGGGCTCGCGCCCTTCGGGCCCTCGCCTCGCTGCCGGGCCGTTGTGAGCGGCCTCAGGCCGCGGGGCGCGCGGAGCCTGCAGCGCCGCCGGTGAGGTCGACGATCGACGAGGCGTCCGGCAAGAACGCGATGTTCCAGTAGGCGTCGTCGTCGGTGGCGAACGCCGCCACGAGCATGTTCCACGTCGTGGCGACCCCGGTCCCGGTGCCGTCGTTCAGCATGATCTTCCACGTCTCGACCCGCTCGTCACGAGCAGCGTCGAGGTACGCCCTGAGGAACGTCAGGTGGGCGGTGGTCTCGGCCGAGGCCAGCTCGAGCGACACGCCTGCCTTCATCCACGCGTGGCGCAACTCGGTGGTGAGCGCCACGTGATGGGCTTCGCGCAGGATCGAGAAGCCGTTGCCGGTGAAGTGCAGATCGGCGAGTTGTCCGATCCGCTGCGCCGACACCGTGTTGCCGTACGCGTCGACGGCGGCATCGACCCGACCGCGATGCGGCATGGCGCTGAACGTGTGATTGAGGTCGGGGACCTGGACGCACTGACCCGCGCCCACGATCAGGCACAGACCCGTCCCGGCCTCGGCACGTTCGGAGGCAAGCGTGTCAAGTGCGGAGTTGACCGCGCCGAGGATGCGATCGGCGTAGTCGCGAGCACCGAACAGCTGAGCCCCGTCGAGGGCCTCGGTGAGGCGTTCCGCGACGATCGGCTGATCGGCCAGTTCCTGTCCGAGCGGCCCTGACCGGCGGAGGATCTCGAGCGCACCGCCGACCGGATCCTGCCCACCCGTCGAGTTGAGCAGCGACGAGACGTCACCGGGCACGAAACGTGATGTCGGTGGCGTCGGCACGTCAGCGGTCACGAGCGGGGCGGCCGTCGTGGTGGGAGCCGGCGCGGTGGTGGCCGGCGGTGCTGCCTGCGTGGTCGACGTCACCGGTGCCGCCGAGGTCGTCGTCTGCTTCGGCGGCACGGTGGGCGTCGCGGCATCACCGGCTGCGGGAACCGTGATGGCCGTCGTGGGCACCGCCACCGGGTCGATCACGGCATCGTCACCGTCCTCGGGTGCCACGGTCGTCGCAGGCGTGTCGTCGACCGGCTCTTGGTCAGGCAGGCCCGAAGGTGCCGGTGAGGTGTGCGGGGTCTCGGCGACGGTGGTCGGCACGGGGCGTTCCTGGGCCCCGGCATCCGACGTGTCGCGCTGGAGCAACCCTGCGGAGAACAGGGCCGCGGCCATGATCAACGCGACGCTGAACGTCAGGAAGTGCAGCCACTTGTCAGGCTCACCGGTTCTGAACACCCGGTCCAATCGGCGTCGCACATGCGTGACTTGAGCGCTCCGGCGGTGTGCTTCATGTTCGCTTCATGAGGAAGGTGGCACCATCGGTTCATGCGCGGGAGAACGACATGAGAGTGCTCGTGGTCGAAGACGATCGCGCTCTGGGCCAGGTGGTGCGCCGCGGGCTGGTCGAGGACGGACACGCCGTCGACCTCGTGGCCACCGTTGCCGACGCCGACGAGGCGGTGCACGTCGAGTCGTACGACCTGATCGTCCTCGATCTCGGTCTTCCCGACGGTGACGGCGCCGAGTTCTGCCGGTCGATACGCGCCGCGGGGAACCAGTCGAAGGTGCTCATGCTGACCGCACGCGACGCCCTCAGCGACAAGGTCGGTGGGCTCGACGCCGGTGCTGACGACTACCTCACGAAGCCCTTCCAGTTCCCAGAACTCTCCGCTCGGGTCCGGGCGCTGCTCCGTCGCACCGAGACCACCGTCACCCCGGTGCTGGAGGTCGGCGACATCCGGCTCGACCCGGCGGCGCACACCGTATGGCGCGGCGCCGTGGCGGTGCCGCTCACCCCGAAGGAGTTCGCGCTCCTCCACCATCTGATGGTCCACCAGGGTCAGGTCGTCACGAGATCGGTGCTGCTCGACCACGTGTGGGACGCCAACTACGACGGCGTCTCGAACGTGGTCGACGTGCACGTGGCCAACCTCCGTCGCAAGCTCGATCTGCCCGGTGCCGATGGAGCGATCGAGACGGTGCGCGGTGTCGGCTATCGCCTGCACGAGCCGACGGGTTCGGCGTGAACCTCCGCGCCGCCCGAATACGACTGACGCTCGTGTACGGCGTGTTGTCTGCGATCGCCATCGGCGCCCTGGCGTACCTGACGAACGACGCCGGGCGGTCGAGCATCCTCGCGAGCGCCGAACGAGAGGCGTTGTTCAACGTGACCGAGGTCCTCGAAGAGCAGGAGGGGAACAACGCCTGGTTCGTCTCGATCGCCGACGATGCGGCGTACGAGGAGCCGTTGCCGGGTGAGCAGTGGATCGAACCACCTCTGATCACGATCACCCAGGACGCACTCTGGTACGGCGACGAGTTCCCCGAGTTCGAGAGCGACGGGACGACGTACCTCGGCGCGGTCCGGCCGGTCGACGACGAGGCGGCCATCGTGGCCTTCATCGACCGTTTCGAGTTCGACCAGGACGCTGCGGATCTCCGCAACCGGATCGCGCTGGGTGCGCTGGGTGCCGTGATCGCTGTGGCCGGGATCGGTTGGTGGGTGGCGGGCCGATCGCTGCGTCCCACTCGACGGGTGCTGGCCCAGCAGCGGGACTTCATCGCCGACGCCGCGCATGAATTGCGAACGCCGCTGGCCGTCATCCAGGCGTCGGCCTCCCAGACGCTGTCACGGCCGCGTGAGGCCGAGCAGTATCGGGAAGCGCTCGAGGAGATCGCCGACGCCGCCGACCGCGCATCGGGAGGTGTGAACGAACTGCTGGAGTTCGCACGCCTCGAGGCGGGTCAGGCGCTGCCACGACTGGCACCCCTGCGCCTCGATTTCCTCGCGGAAGAAGTGGTCGCCTCGATCCGTGTCGACGACGTCGAGATCGCGGGGGATCTGAACGAGTCCGTGGTCGTCTCGGCGGACCATGCGCTGATCCGACAGGCGGTGACGACCGTGGTCAACAACGCCGCGGCTCGTGCCGAGCACGTGGTGCTCACCGTCACGACGCGCGGCAAGCACGGCGTGATCACGATCTCCGATGACGGTCCCGGCTTCTCCGACGAAGCTCTCGCCCACCTGTTCGACCGCTTCCATCGGGGTGATCGCAGCGGAGCGACCGGACTCGGGATGGCGATCGCGAAGAAGATCGTCGACGTCCACCGCGGCACGATCGAGGCGGGCAACGGTGGCGGCGGCGCCGTCGTGTCGATCGCGTTGCCGCTGGCCGATTCCGTGGACCGGTGAGGTCGCGGGCATCGATCGGCTGTGCGACGATGACGGCGTGACGCCCAGCACCGGACGGCTGCTCATCGCGACGCCGAACATCGGCGACTCGATCTTCTCGCGGAGCGTCGTCTTGCTGCTCGACCACGGCGACGAGGGGTCAGCAGGGGTGATCCTCAACCACCCGACGAATCTGACCGTCGAGGAACTCGACCTCGGGCTCGACGACGCGGTGTCGCAGCCTGCCGTGGTCTTCGACGGCGGCCCGGTCGAGCGGCACGGCCTGCTCGGCGTCACACGTGATGCCGACGGTTCGCCTCGTCCGGCCGACCTGGACCTCGAGGTGGCCGATCTCGTCCCGCTGCGTCTGTTCGCCGGCTACGCCGGCTGGGCCCCCGGTCAGCTCGACGGAGAGATCGAGGACGACGCGTGGTGGGTGGTCGATCGGGCCGACGTCGACGTCCTCGACGGCGATCCGGCCGACCTGTGGTTCCGGCTGGTGGCTCGGTTCGACGATCGCCGCTCGTGGCTGCGCACCGTGCCGGACGACCCGGCGGTGAACTGAGTTGTTCCGACGCAGTGAAGCAGCACGCGTCGTGGCCCGGTCGGATCGGCTGCTGCTCACCGAGCCTCGGCGCGACGACATCGCCACACTGGCCGACGCCGTGACGTCGAGCCGCTCACTGCACCACCCGTGGGTGTTCCCGCCGGCAACGCCTGCCGCGGCGGAGATCTGGATCGAGCGGGTCAGGGCCGACGACGTCGCTCCGCATCTCGCCTGGGCCGGCGGCGAGCTCGTCGCCGTCGTGAACCTCAACAACATCGTGTTGGGCGGGCTGCGATCCGCCAGCCTCGGCTACTACGGCTTCAGTGGCTCGAGCGGTCACGGCTACGTCACCGAGGCCGTCGGACTGGTGGTCGACCGCTCGTTCGATGAGCTCGAACTGCATCGAGTCGAAGCCAACATCCAGCCTGACAACGTTCGCTCTCGTCGCGTCGCACAGCGGCTCGGGTTCCGGCTCGAGGGCTATTCGCCGCGCTACCTCCACATCGACGGGGAGTGGCGTGACCACGAGCGTTGGGCCCTCACCATCGAGGACCGGCCAGGCGGCGACGTGCCGTGATGACCTCCAGCGCCTCCACGTCGGCCGTTCCACGCTGCCGACCCGACGGTAGATTGACGCCGTTGCCGGCCATCGTCGGTTAACCCGAGACAGCGGTGTGTTCGGGATGAGAACATCGACCACGCCGTGAACGGCCGAACCCGAGCCCCCAGGATCCCCACATGACCACGAGTGTCCTCCGTCTCGCCGCTGTCCGAGGCGGTGACCGATGAACGCCGTCTCCGCCGCTGTCGGCGCCATCGCACCCTCGGCGACGCTCGCCGTCGACGCCAAGGCCAAGGCGCTGCGCGCCGCCGGTGAATCCGTGATCGGCTTCGGCGCGGGTGAACCCGACTTCCCGACGCCCCAACACATCGTCGATGCGGCCGTCGCCGCCTGTCAGGACCCGAAGAACCACCGGTATTCGCCTGCGGGCGGGCTGCCCGAGCTCAAGACCGCCATCGCCGAGAAGACGCTGCGCGACTCCGGCCTCGAGGTCGACCCGGCCAACGTGCTGGTCACCAACGGTGGCAAGCACGCGGTCTACAACACCTTCCTCACCATCGTGGATCCCGGCGAGGAAGTGCTGCTGCCGGCACCGTTCTGGACCACGTACCCCGAGCCGATCGGCTTGGCCGGCGGCGTGCCGGTGATCCTGCCGACCGATGCGGCATCGGGCTTCAAGGTCACCGTCGACCAGCTCGAGGCTGCACGCACCGAGCGCACCAAGGCCCTCGTGTTCGTCTCGCCGTCGAACCCGACCGGCGCCGTGTACCGCCCGGACGAGATCGCCGCCATCGGCGCCTGGGCTGCCGAGCACGGCATCTGGGTCGTGACCGACGAGATCTACGAGCACCTCGTCTACGGCGACCATCAGCACGTGTCCATGCCCACGATCGTCCCAGAGATCCGCGATCGGTGCATCGTGCTCAACGGTGTCGCGAAGACCTTCGCCATGACCGGCTGGCGCGTCGGGTGGATGATCGCCCCGGCCGCGGTCACCAAGGCGGCGAGCAACCTCCAGTCGCACGCGACCTCCAACGTCGCGAACGTCAGCCAGCGCGCGGCGTTGGCAGCGGTGTCCGGCTCGTTGGATGCGGTGGTCGAGATGCGCACGGCGTTCGATCGTCGCCGCCAGCTCATCCACTCGATGCTCAACGACATCGACGGGGTCGAGTGTCTCGAGCCCGAAGGCGCCTTCTACGCCTTCCCGTCGTTCGAGGGTCTGATGGGCCGTGAACTCGGCGGCCGCACGATCGAGACCACCCTCGATCTCGCCGACGTCGTCCTCGAGCACGCCAAGGTCGCCTTCGTGCCCGGCGAGGCCTTCGGTGCTCCCGGCTACGCCCGGTTCTCGTTCGCACTTGGTGACGAC
>JAHDHM010000231.1:0-300 GCA_020631315.1 Acidimicrobiales bacterium | reverse complement strand
TCGGGCGGCGACGATCGTATCGATGCCGTACCAGTCGCCAAGGTGTCGCTTCGACACGGTGACGACGATCTCGTCGAGGGCATCGAGCGCATCGCTGCGTTCGTGGGGAGCTGAACATGGCACGGGTACTCATCGCCGAAGCCCTCGCCCCGAGCTGCATCGACTCGCTGACCGCCGCCGGTCATGACGTCGACGTCCGGGTCGGTCTGTCGCCCGACGAACTCCTCGACGCCGTGCGCGGTGCGCACGCGCTGATCATCAGGTCGGCGACCCAGGTCACCGACGAGGTCCTCGCAGCGG
>JAHDHM010000230.1 GCA_020631315.1 Acidimicrobiales bacterium | reverse complement strand
CTTGTTCGAGGCGGTGACCAGCATGGACGGCGATGCCATCTCGGCGATCGCCGTCATCGCGATGGTCAACGGCGTGTTGGTGCAGCTGGTGATGGCGAGCCGGGTGCTCTACGGCATGTCCCGGGAAGGCCTGCTGCCCGACGAGTTGGGCGAGGTGCATCCGGTTCGGCAGACGCCGGTGCGGGCGACCGCTCTCGTCGCGAGCGTGGTCGTGTTGTTGGCGCTGTTCTTCCCGCTGGTGGGGCTGGCGCGGGCGACGAGCATCGTGACGTTCGTCGTGTTCACCATCGTCGACCTGTCGCTGGTGATGATCATCCGACGGGAGCGCCCGGATGCACCGTGGACGAGGTGGACGGTCATCGGTCTGCTCGGCGCGGCACTTGCGGCCGGGTTGGGCGCCTGGGAGCTCGCCGGGCTGGTGCGCTGATCGGCGGTCGGGCTGTTCGAGGCTCGACCTGCAGCGAGTGTGCCGGTCCAAGCTGGGAGCATGGCTGCCACCCTCTCCCCCACCCTTCCCGCCGGCGTGACCGCATCGCCGACCGAACCGGCGTCCGGTTTCGTCCTCGACGTGTACGAGCACGAGTGGACGATCGAGCGCCCGCGGGATGCCGTGTGGGCGTGGCTGTGTGATCCGGCGACGTTCGTGGACGGCCAGATCTGGCCGTACCGGGTCGAGTTCGAAGCCGACGAGCAGGGTCCGGGCGAGTTCCGTCCGGGTGTGTTCAACACCCACTCCGGCCCGGGCATCAACTTCGCGGGCGTGATCGGCGAGATCCGTCCCGGCGAGTATCGGGACCTGCAGTACTTCTACGGCAGCTACGCGATCTCGCATCGTCTGGTCCGTCCCACCCGGCTCCAGTTCTGGGCGGAGGACGGGCCGACCGAGGGTTCGACGGTGTTGCGACTGCAGGTCGACTGCCACGTCCGCAAGCAGTTCGTGGGACCGTGGTCTCGCGTGATGTCGCTGTTCTGGCCACGCTTCGGCAAGTGGGCTGAAGTCCAGGCCTGACACTCCGCTGCGGTGCGTCTCGACGATCCGCGTTGGTTTGCGACACGGGCTGATCGCTAGGTTCTGAGCATCAGTCGCAACACGCGACGCGCTCGGAGGCACCATGACCGACACCGCAGACCAGACGGCAGCAGCGCCTGAGGAGTTTCCCTCGCTCGGTCAGGCTGGTGTCGATCCGTACTCGCGCCCGCTCGAGACGATCGACCCGAGCGACCCCGAGCTGTTCGAGACGAACACCATGTGGGGCTACTTCGAGCGGCTGCGCGCCGAGGACCCCGTCCACTACTGCGCCGACGGCATCCAGGGTCCGTTCTGGTCGGTGACGACGTATGAGGACATCGTGCGGATGGAGAAGGACCCCGACACGTTCTCGTCGGACCGATCCATCACGCTGAACGATCCGCTGCCGGAGTTCCCGCTGTCGCCTGGGTTCATCGCGATGGACGGCGAACGCCACACCCGCCACCGCAAGACGGTGCAGCCGGTCGCGGCGCCGAAGAACCTGCGGAACCTCGAGCCGACGATCCGTGGACGGGTCCAGAACATGCTCGACGAGCTGCCCGTCGGTGAGACGTTCGACTGGGTCGACAAGGTGTCGATCGAGCTGACCACCGGCATGTTGGCGACGATCTTCGACTTCCCGTGGGAGGACCGTCGCAAGCTCACGCACTGGTCCGACATGACGACATCGAGCCCGCAGCAGCTGGCCGATCTGGGGATGACCCCTGAGGATCGTCAGAACTCGCTGCGTGAGTGCCTCGCCTACTTCACCGAGCTGTGGCGCGAGCGTGCGAACGACCCGGACAACGACGAGGTCGACTTCGTCACCGCGATGGCCAACTCCGAGTCGACGCGCGACATCGATCCCGAGGTCGCCCCGCTCGACTACCTCGGCACGCTGATCCTGCTGATCGTCGGCGGCAACGACACCACCCGCAACTCGGTGTCGGGTGGTGTGCTCGCCCTCAACGAGAACCCGGCCGAGTACGACAAGCTGCGCGCCAACCACGACCTCATCCCATCGATGGCGAACGAGATCATCCGTTGGCAGACCCCGCTGGCCTACATGCGCCGCACGGCAACTCGTGATGTCGAGCTCGGCGGCAAGACCGTCAAGCAGGGCGACAAGTTGGCCATGTGGTACGTCTCGGCCAACCGCGACGACTCGGTGTTCGACAACGCCGATGACTTCATCATCGACCGTGAGAGCCCGAAGCCGCACCTGTCGTTCGGCTGGGGCAAGCACTTCTGCATGGGCAGCCGGCTGGCCGAGCTCCAGCTGCGCGTCCTGTGGGAGGAGATCCTCGAGCGCTTCGAGATGGTGGAGGTCGTCGGTGAGCCGACCCGTGTGAAGTCCAGCTTCGTGAAGGGCTACCACGACCTGCCGGTGCAGCTGCACCCCCGCTGAGAAGTCAGGTCGGGGCGGGCTCGGACTCGTCAGAGTCCGTCGAGATCTCGATACGAACGCAGGCGACGCTCTCCGTCGAACAGATGACCGATCGTCGCCGCGGCGCCGAGCGCCATCGCGACGCCGGTCAGGGCTGACGGGTCAGCGACGATGGCTGCGGCTCCGGCGACGAGCAGGACGACGGAGATCGTCCACAGCGCGGCCCGCCACCGGCGAAGATTCTCGACGAAAAGCTCGGCGGGCGTCATCAAGGAAGGGTCGGCAGAGATGGACGATGGCAGGGCCATCCCGATCCTGTGGGCCAGCCAGCCCACGTCGGACACATCGTCTGGATGACGTTCGACGGCGCAGCGCGCCTGCTCGTCGATCTCTGACAGGTCACGGCGCGGCAATCGCATCATCGCCCAGAGCACCGCTGGAGCCGCGACGAGCCACGGCGCGACGAGAACGCCCAACGCGGGCCAGAGGACGGGTTCCCACAGTCGACGCATCATCTGTGGCGCGGGCAGGTAGGTGTGCAGGAGGGCGAGGTGGCCCTCTGCGCGATCGGGCACCGTTCGACGCGTCCGCTCAGCGACGAACCTCGCTTCTTCGCGCTCATCGAGCTGGATGAGCACGTCGACGAACGAGCGAAGGGTGATCGGGTCGTGTGGTGCGACATCGAGAGATCGGTGGAAGTGGTCCGCCGCAGCGGTGTACCGGCCGGCCCTCATGTCGAGTTGTCCCCTCACTCGCAACGCTCGGGCGTGACGCGGATCGAGGGCCAGTACGCCATCGATGATGGCAGTCGCATCGCGCGTGTGGTTCTTGTTGGCGAGGGCCAGGGCCCGACCGACGAGGAGGTCCGGCTCCTGCGGGAAACGAGCAAGGGCCTCGTCGGCGAGCCGCAGTGCGTCGTCGAAGCGTGCAGAGAGGATCGCTGCGTCGATCTCACCGACTGCGATCAGGACTGCATCGTCGTACTCGCCCGAGCCCACCACGAGTGTCGACTCTACGACTCGGCTCGGTTGCGGCTCAACGCGACTGCCGCGCCGATGCCGAACATCACCGCGCCCGCGGTCATGGCCGTGGACTGCGTGGTGAGGAACGCGACGAGCGCCATCGTCGGGCCGCCCGTCGCCTGACCCAGGGCGTCGGCCTGGCCATGGAACGACAGGATCGTCGCGCGCTCGGCTGACCGGGCCCGCCGGTTGACGATCGCGGCTTCGAGCGGTTCGATCGTTTCGCGTGAGACCCGCATGCCGAAGTAGCCGGCTGCGGCGATGGCGAACTCTGGCCCGACTGCGAGGGCCACGCAGGCGATGCAGGTGACCGCATAGGCGACGGCAAGAGTGCGCGCCGTCACGGGTCTCATCTCGACGTTGCGTTCGATCCGGCCGAGCACCCACCACGACCCCAGCTGCGCCACCAGCGCGATGACGGCGATCATCACGACCGGTTCGAGCACCGGCACGCCGAGGTCGATGAAGCGTTTCGTGTAGAGCCGGTCGATGACCTCGCTGCCGAAGCCGCCGAGGAACGCCACGACCATCACCGTGCGCACGATCGGGTAGCCCGACACCACGGACCAGCCAGAGCGAGCGGTCTGCCACGGCGAGTCGGCTACGTCGTCGCCCGTCGGCTTCACGCGCTCCGGCATGGCGACGGCGAGGTAGATCGAGGTGATCAGCGCGACGGCCGCCGCGAGCCCGATCGCCACGAACAGGTTGGTGGCCCATCCGACCCCGGCGCCGACGATCACGCCGCTCATGACGCCGATGCTGCGGGCCCTGGCCTGGCGGACGATCAGATCGTCGATGTCGCGGCCCAGCTGATCGGTGGCCCACGCAGTGACCGAGCCGGACTGGAAGGTGAAGCCGACACCCCAGACGAACTGGGCGACCATGAGCACCACGAACGAGGTGCTGAGGCTGCCGCTGATGCCGAGCGCGATGAGCGCCCACGAGATCACGATCGACCACTTGCGGCTGTAGCGGTCGGCGACGACGCCTGTGGGCACCTCGAACAGCAGCACGGTGCCTTCGAGCACCGACCCCATGAGGATCAGCTGCGTGGCCGACAGGTCGGCTTCGACCACCCAGGCGACGGTCGCGGCGATGCCGAACGTCGACATGACGAACCCGAACACCCAGCCGAGCGTCAGGTAGATGCGCGTGACCGTCTGTGCCTCCCCCATGCGGAGGCGAACCTAGGTCACCAGCCCTCGGCCGTCGTGGTGATTCGGGTCGAGCCGGCTCGGCCCTATGGTCGGGCAGATGCAGCACCGGTGGGACCGACGACGACATCTCGTCGTCACGACGCTGCTCGGTCTCGCGCTCGTCGTCACCGCCTGCACCGTCCCCGAAGACGCGACCGACGAGGTGGACGACGGTGGCGTGGCGACCGTTGTTCGTGAGCCGGACACGAGCACCACCTCCGTAGCAGGCACCTCGAGCACGCCGGCTACCACCACGACTGCGACGGTCGACACCGGTTCAGGCGGTGCTGCTGCCACCGCGTTGACGAGCCTGTCGATCGGCGCACCGACGCCCGAAGCGCCGTACGTCCGGGACGAGTACCAGCCGGACGGTTGGGCGGACACCGACGGCGACTGTCAGAACAACCGTCACGAGGTGCTGGCCGAAGAGTCGGAGATCCCGGTGACCTACGACGAGACGGGGTGTTTCGTCGAGTCCGGCGAGTGGGTCGATCCGTACACGGGCGAGGTGTGGACCGACGCGGCTGAGGTGTCGATCGATCACGTGGTGCCGCTGTCGCATGCGCACGCCGTGGGCGCGTGGGCATGGGACCTCGACACGAAGCAGGCCTTCGCCAACGACATCACACATCCCGGCACGCTGGGGGTGGTCGGTCAGTCGACGAACAGCGGGAAGGGTGCGTCCGGCCCGGCGGAGTGGAGGCCGAGCGCCCGGTCGGCGTGGTGTTCGTTCGCCACCGACTGGGTCTCGACGAAGGTCACGTGGTCGCTGCCGCTGGTTGACGAGGCGGAACGCTCGGCGCTCGCGGAGATGCTCGACACCTGCGACGACGGGTCGCTCCGGCCCGATCAGACCGATCCGCCGGTGGTGCAGGCGATCGTGACGTCGACGACGACGTCGAGCACCACGACCACGGTCGTTCCAGAGGGTGAGGCCCGGGCACGGATCGCCGCGTGTCGGGTTCGGGCCGAGGACGTGACGATCAGCAACGACGGCGCAACGCCGCTCGACCTGACCGGGTATCGCCTTCACGACGAGGGCTTCAACCACACATACGTGTTCCCGAACGGAGTGGTGCTCGAGCCCGGTGAGAGCGTCACGGTGACGAGCGGCGACGACGCTCGGGACGGCGACGGCTTCCTGTTCTGGAAGGGTCAGAACGTCTGGAACAACGACGGCGATACGGCCACCCTGATCGGCGGCCCAGAGGAACTCACCCTGCGCTGCAGTTGAGCGCCCGACGAGCGAAAGCTCAGCTGCCGAAGTTCTCGTGGTAGCGAGACGGGGTGGGGCCTCGCTGGCCGCGGTACTTCGAGCCCAGGGCTGACGCGCCGTAGGGCTGATCGGCCGGGGTGGTCATGCGGATGAAGCTGATCTGGCCGATCTTCATGCCCGGGTAGAGCGTGATCGGCAGGTTG
>JAHDHM010000229.1 GCA_020631315.1 Acidimicrobiales bacterium | reverse complement strand
GTTGGCGCAATCCTCCGGCAGACCGACGCGGCCGCCGAGGGTGCGCTCGACGACGTCTTCCATGAGTGCCGGGGTCATCCAGCCCGTGTCGGTGGCGCCCGGGTTGATCACGTTGGCGGTGATGTCGAGGTCGCGAAGCTCGGCCGCTGCAGCGAGCACGATCCGATCCAACGCACCCTTGCTCGAGCCGTACGGAAGATTGTGCGCCGTGTGGTCCGACGTCATGGCGATGATCCGGCCCGCACCAAAGGCCCCGTCGAACTGCTCGGCGAACGCCTTGATCAGCAACCAGTTCGCACGAGCGTTCACGGCGTAGTGGCGATCCCAGCTCTCGAGAGTGGTGTCGAGGATCGACGAGTCCGTCGACTCACAGTGCACCGACACCAGCGCCGACACCGGTCCGAGCAGTTCGTTGGCAAGGGCGAAGATCTCGGCGGGGACGTCGGGCTGCGCGAAGTCCGCTTCGACACCGAACGCCGTGGCGCCGAGCGCCGTCAGCTCATCGCGGAGCTCGTCGACCTCGGTGGCGTCACTCCCCCACGGCATCCGCTCGTCGTAGGCGCGCCAGTGCGTGAACACGACGTCGTAGCCGTCCTCGGCCAGACGGCGGCACACGGCGGCGGCGATGCCGATGCGGCGCGAGGCACCCGTGACCACGGCTACCGGCCGGCGGTCCACGGACGCGAGATCGCTCATCGAACTGCTCGCGCCACCCCGGACAGGACGCCGTTCACGAAACGGCCCGCCTCCGGCCCGGAGAACTGACGTGCGATCTCGACCGCCTCGTTGATGGCGGCGCCCGTCGGCACCTGCTCGCGGTGCACGAGCTCGTAGGTCGCAACCCGCAGGACGATGCGGTCGATCACCGACAGGCGAGCCAGTGACCACTTCGCGTCAAGCGCTGCAGAGATCTGCTCGTCGAGCTCGGGCTGATGATCGTCGACCCCGACGACGAGCTCGGTCGCCATCGGCTCGGGCGCGAGCGTCAGCTCGTCGAGCACCATCGCCGCCGACTGGCCTTTCATCTCCGCCTCGTACAGCAGCGTGACCGCACGGGTCCGGGCCTCCCGGCGTTGCGTCGGGAGGTCGACCGGAGCGAACGGATCGTCCGGCCAGATCGTCTCGTGGGCTGCAAGCGCCTCCTCGGCCGATTCGACCTCGGGGCCCTCGGCGGCTGCGTCGTCAGCCGCCATCGACTCGCCGTCCATGCTCAGTTGGCGCGTTCGAGGTAGTCACCGGAGCGGGTGTCGACCTTGATCTTCTCGCCCTGCTCGACGAAGAGCGGCACCTGCACGACCAGGCCGGTCTGCACCGTCGCCGGCTTGCGGGCACCCGACACGCGGTCGCCCTGGATGCCCGGCTCGGTCTCGGTGATCTCCATCACGACCGACGCCGGCAGATCCACCCCGATGATCTCGTCGCCGTAGAACAAGATGTGCGCACTGTTGGTCTCGATCAGGTAGTCGACCGTGCCGCCGAGCGTCTCGGGAGCGATCTCCAGCTGCTCGTACGTGTCGGTGTTCATGAAGACGAAGTTCGTACCGTCGTTGTAGAGGTACTGCATCTCGGTCTTCTCGACGATCGCCCGCTCCATCTTCTCGCCCGCACGGAACGTCTTGTCGAGCACGGCGCCGGTGCGCACGTTCTTCAACGTCGTGCGCACGAACGCACCGCCCTTGCCAGGCTTCACGTGCTGGAAGTCCGAGATCTGGAACAGACCTTCCGAGATGTCGATGGTCATGCCGGTGCGGAAGTCTGCAGTCGAGATCTGGGCCATGGCGCTCCTGCGACCCCGCGGCCGCGTCAGTCGAGGATGAAGTCCTTGGGATGGTGCGTCAGTGTCCGGCACCCATCCGCTGTGACGACGACCGTGTCTTCCACCCGGACGCCGCCGAACCCAGGACGGTACACGCCGGGTTCCACCGTGACGACCTGCCCTGCACGCAGTGCCACCTTCGAACCCAGCAGGAACGGCACCTCGTGGATCTCGAGACCCAACCCGTGCCCGACACCGTGCACGAACTGGTCAGCTCGCCCGGCGGCGGCGATCACCTCGCGCGCCGCGGCATCCACCTCATCACCGGTCACGGTCGCCCGCACCGCAGCGACGCCGACGGCCTGGGCCTCGGTGGTGAGGCGTGACATCTCGGCCTGCTCGGCATCGGGTTCACCGATCACGAAGGTCCTGGTCATGTCCGACCGGTAGCCGTCGACGGCCGCGCCGACGTCGATGATCACGAGATCGCCCCGCTCGATGCGTCGGCCCCCGGCGGCGTGGTGTGGCCGGCTCGAGTTCGGTCCCGAGGCGACGATCGTGTCGTAGCCGGGCCCGTCAGCTCCCATCTCGACCATCTGCTGTTCGATTCGACGGCGGACCTCGAGCTCGGTGGCCCCCGAGGTCAGCAGCGGCAGCGCATCACCCAGGCAGCGGTCAGCGATCGCGGCCGCCTATGCGGTCGATCTCGGCGTCGTCCTTGACCATGCGCAACGTCTCGACGACCCGCTGCGTCGGTGACACCGGCACGTCGTGAGACCCCAGCGCGTCGCTCCACTCGCGTTGACGTGCCCACGTGACGTGATCGGCCTCGAGCGCGAGCCCACCACCAGCCACCGCACGCTCGATGATCTGTTCTCGCTGACCGGCACGGTCGTCGACGACGACCAGAAGGTCGCCGCACTCCTCAGCGGCGCGTTCCCGATACCGCTCGTCGGTGATCAGCTCGACGGCGCCATCGGCACTGACGAGCAACACGCCGGCAGACCCGGTGAACCCGGAGAGGTAGCGGACGTTCGCAGGATGCTCGACGAGCAGCACGCCGGGTGTGCCGCTCGCCGCGATGGCCTCGGAAGCTGCGGCTCGCCGCGCCGCGAACGGATGTGGTTGCAGCGTCGAGAGGTCGAGCGACACGGACACCTCGCTCAGCTCATGGCGTCGAACGCGGCGAGCATCGCCTCGCGGTCGACTCCCGCGACGGACTCGACACCGTTCGGGCCGTCCAACACGAAGGTGACGCCGTCGAGTGCCTTCTTGTCCCGCCCCATGAGTTCGATCAGCTCGTCGCGATCGGAGCCCGCCGGAAGTGCATGACGCAGGTCGTATTCGGCGAGCACGTCGTGATGCTCGGCCACGCGGGCGTCGTCGATACGGCCCAACACACGGCCGAGCTGAGCGGCGTAGTCGATACCGATCGCCACCGCCTCGCCGTGACGCAGATCGAACGACCCGGCGATCTCGAGGGCGTGCGCCAGCGTGTGGCCGTAGTTCAGGATGGCCCGGCGTCCGCCCTCACGTTCGTCCGACGCGACGACCTCGGCCTTGATCTCGACACACCGAGCGACCTTCTCCGGCAGCGAGGCGCCGGCCATGTCGTCGCCGCCGAGGAAGTGGTACTTCGCCATCTCACCGAGTCCGGACCGGTACTCGCGAGGCGGCAGCGTGGACAGCGTGGCCGTGTCGCAGATGACGCCGTGCGGCTGCCAGAACGCACCGACGAGGTTCTTGCCTTCGGGCAGGTTGACACCGGTCTTGCCGCCGATGGCGGCGTCGATCTGGCCGAGCAGCGTCGTCGCGACGTGGAGAACTCGGACACCTCGGTGATAGCTCGCTGCCGTGAAGCCGGCGACGTCGGTCACCACACCCCCGCCGACACCGATCACCACGTCGCGCCGGGTCATCCCCCACTGCGCGAACCGGCTGCACAGGTCACCCACGGTCGAGAGCGTCTTGGCCGCCTCACCAGGAGCGATCTCGAACACCCGGTGCTCGATCCCCGGATCGACGACGACGTCGATACCGGGTTGGGTGACGATGGCAGCGCGACGGGCATCGTCGGGAACCAGGGCCGACAACGCCTCGACCGCTCCGTCTCCGACGAAGGTCGGATAGGAGCGGTCGGCGAGCGGAACGGTGACTTCGATCAGCGACACGCCTCCAGACTAGGAGTGGTCGCCTCACCGGTCAGCCAGTTCTCGATGCGTGGCCCGGCGGGACGAACCGCCGGGTCGGATCACTTCAGGATCTCTTGACCTTCGCAGAGGTCGAAGCGGGAGTCGCCGTAGAGGAACGTGCCGCAGCCGCTGTCGAGGTCGAGCGACACCACTCGGTACGAACCGGCGAACACCTGGTCCTCCTGGACTCGGTAGGCGGTGGAGCCGACTCGGACCGTTGCGGTCTCGACGCCGTTGTCGTCGAACACCTCGATGAGCGACACCGACTCGTCTCGGACCGGATCGGTCTCGACGGGTGTGGTCGTGGACGTCGTCGTGCCGGTCTGGCCGTCGGTCGTGGTGCCACCGTCCGTGCCGGTGTCGGTACCGCCATCGGTGCCGGTTCCCGTGCCACCGTCGACCGGGGTCGTGGTGGTCGGTGTCGTGTCGACTCGAGGAGCCCCGACGATGGCGGGACGTTCGAAGGGGTTCTTGCCGCCGAAGACCTCGAAGGTCTCGATCACCTGGGCTGCGGCGACCTGGCTGGCGGTCGCCGAGCCGGTGGCCGAGGCCGTGGCCACGACGACCGACGGGGTCGACGAGGGTGTGGCGACCTGCGGGCCGTTGCCGGGTGCGAGCAGCATCGGCGTGGCGGCGAGGGCGAAGAACGTGAGGACGGCGAGACCTGCGGCGAGTCGCATCGCCGACCGGAGACGGTCGGGGCGGTCGTCGGGGATCATCGGATCAGGCTGCATCTCAGGCTCCCTCGGCAGCGCCGGCGACGGCGCCGAGATCTGACAGGAAGAGGCGGCCGGCGATCGTCACGTTGAGATCGGGCGGCCCGGCGAGGAGGTCCTCCTCGGAGGAGGCTTCGGCGGCGACCGTGAGGTTGTCGATCACGAAGACCCGCTCGACACCGTGCAGACGGTTGATGAAGTCGAGCATCTGGAAGTAGCCACCCGAGGCGGTCATCTGGAGGTCGACGACCTCCATCTGGACACCGTCGTCAGCCGGGCGAGGCGGGCTGGCGCTGTGGGTGAGGAAGTCGAGACCACTGGCGGTCGCCGAGTCCGTCACCGACAGGATGAAGTCGGACATGCCGGGATCGGCAGGCACGGCCTCGGTCAGGGTGAGGAAGCGGCTCTGCAGCTCCGGCATGCGGGCTTCGGTCGCCTCGAGACGCTGCAGCTGCACCGTCAGTTCCTGGGCCTGACTCTGGGCGTTGCGCAGTCGACGCTCCGCCGCCTCGATGTCCGAGCCGGCCGGGCTCCACATGAGGAACCACCAGCCCAGCAACATGACGAAGCTGACGCCGACGGCGATCAGGATGAGCTTGCGATTCATCAGCCTTCCTCCGAACCGTCGGTGGCTGCAGCGGGCGTGTTGAGCAGTGACGCCTCGTCGACGTCGATGGTCACGTCGTCCGTGCCGTCGATGAGATAACGCTCGAGGCGGCTGGACATCGCCCGCTCGGTCAAGAAGCCCGAGGAAGCGAAGTTGACCTCGCTCAGGTCACCGAAGTCACCGTCGGGCTTTCGCACCGAGCTCGGCACCCACAAGCCGGTGATCGACTCGAGTGCGTCGAGACGCAGCAGCCAGCGGGCCGAAGACGTGTGGTCGGTGCCGGAACCGGTGATCGTGAAGCTGCCGGCTTCGAGTGCCGACGGCGACGAACCGACGAAGGTGTCGATCCAGACGTCCTCCGGCATGACCGTCGCGACTTCCTGGATGAGCTTCGTCCAGCTGACGTCTCGTGACAGGGCCTGTTCGACGAGCACCTGTCGGGAGTCGACCAGCGCCTCGAAGTCGGCGACGGGCTGGAGGTCGGCGACTGCCTGCTCGAGCTCGGCGACACGATTGGCCTCGGCGGTCGCCCGCTCCTCGGCGGCGTCAGCCTTGGCTTGGCGGTCCTGGCCGAGCCACAGGAGACCTGCGGCGAGCACACAGACGCCGGCGCCGACGAGCACGGAGTTGCGACGCTGTGCCCTGGCCTCGTTGACTTCCGGCGGGATGAGGGTGAGTCGACGGGCGCCCTTCTCGACCGGGCGGCCAGCGAGGGCGAGGCCGAGCGACACCGAGGCGAGATCCTCGGCCTGACGGAGTTGCTCGGGTGAGAGGTTGGTGCGGCCGAGTTCGAAGCGGGCGAAGGGCG
>JAHDHM010000228.1 GCA_020631315.1 Acidimicrobiales bacterium | reverse complement strand
CGACGACGCGACGGTGTTGGCCTTGTCGCCGGCGTCCATCATGTTCGGGCTGAACGTCATGTGGCAGCACGAGTGGACGTTGCGGGCGAGTCCCGGCGGGAGCTGGGCGAGTGCGTCGGCGATGTGGACGGGGTCGAGGAGCTGGCGTTCGATCTCGGGCTCGAGGCCGAGGGCCTTGATGCGGTCGGTGAACATCTCGTCGATCCGAGGGGCGATCCCCGCAGACGCCAGCCGCTCGACGATGGCGGCCGCCTTCACCAAGGCGTTGTCCGTGCCGTAGGGCATCGACCCGTGCCCGGGTGTGCCGGTGACGTCGATGGAGCGGAACGCGCCCTCCTTCTCGGCCGTGGTGATCAACACCGTGGTGCCCTCTGCGCCGAACGACGGGGTGCCGCCGTACTCGGTGAGCATGTAGTCGCAGCCGATGGCGTCCCAGTGGCGGTCGACGATCGGCTGGGCGCCGAGGATCCCGCCCGCTTCCTCGTCGGCGACGGCGAAGTACATGAGGTCGCCGGGTTGTCGACCCTGGCGGGCGATGTGGCGGAACGCGACGGCCATCGACGAGGTCAGGTTGAGCATGTCGACCGCGCCGCGGCCCCAGATCTCCTCGATCTCGGTGCCGTCGGCCGTGGTCGTCGTGAGGCGTTCACCTGCGAACGGATCCTGCGTCCAGCCGTCGAGCTCGACCGGCACGACGTCCGTGTGGCCCATCAGACACAGCGATGGTGCGTCCGGGTCCGTGCCGGGGAGACGGGCAAGCAGCGAGGTGCGGCCCGGCGCGAACTCCCACGTCTCGATCTCGGCGCCGGTGCCCTCGAGCTCGTTCTTCAGCACGTCGACCGTGCGGTACTCGTGACCCGACTCGGGCGTCCCGTCGTTGACGCACTGGTTGCGGATCATCTGTTGCAGCAGCTCGACCGTCTCCCCGGTCAGACGATCGAGCTCGGACATCGGTGCACCGGAAGTCATGCGGCAGTCTCGCACGCCGTCCCGATCTGGATGGTCGTACGACGCATCACGCGTCGTGGGCTCATCCAGATCGGGACATCACGCTCGTCAGGTGTCGAGGGACCAGGCCTCCCGCCAGCCCAGGGTGCGGTCGGTGTGGATGACGGAGCGCACGTAGATCCGTTCGGCGAGCAGGAACACGAGTGCTGCAGCCGAGGCTGTGACACCCATGACCGCCAGGAGTTCCCAGGTCTCGACGGCGTTCTCGGCGATGCGTCCGGGCATGACGAACGGTGCGGTCAGCGGGATCCAACTGAGGACCCGTGCTGCGGTCCCGCCGGGATCGGAGGCGGTGAAGATGGCGCCGAAGTAGCTGAGCATCAGCACGATCGAGATCGGCCCGAGGGTCGACTGTGCGTCCTCCTGGCGTGGCGCCAACGAGGCGCCCGCGGCGAACACGGCGCCGTACAGCAGATAGCCGAGCACGAACCAGATGACGGCCGTGCCGATCAGCGTGGCGTTCAGCGCCGGTAGTGCGGAGGAGCCGAACAGCGAGGCCGCCCCGAGGGCCGACCCGGCCATCACGAGCACCTGTGCGATGCCGAGCACACCGATGCCGATGACCTTCCCGCCCAGCAGGTACCGGGCGGGGATCGACGACAGGACGAGCTCGACGACCTTCGTGCTCTTCTCCTCGAACACCCCGAGCATGATGTAGCTGCCGGCCACCTGGATGGCGGCGAACATGAGGATCACGCTGGCGAACGAGACCGCTCGGCGAGCACCGGAGTCCGGGTCCGGCTCGGTCTCGACGATCTCGAGCCCGGCCGACGCGGCGAGCAGACCGTCGGCGTCCGCATCGTCGACGTTCAGGTCGTCGAGGCCGCCGATCAGCACGGCCTCACGGAACGCCGGGGCGACCAGGGACACCACCTCGTCGTCGGTCTGACGCATGAGGAGCTGCGAACCCTCGAGAACCCCGGCGACCTCCTCGTCTTCCAGGAGTTGGCGGGCGGTTACCGGGTCGGCGGCGGTGAGCTCGACGTCGCGGCCCGTGGCCTCGGCGAGGAGCTCGATGAAGTCGGCCGTGTTCGGCGGTGCCGAGCCGGTGACAGCGATCTTGATCGGGTCGTCATCACCGCCGAGGACGGAACCCATCCCGAACACGCCGAAGATGAGGGCGACGGTGATCAGCAGGCCGATCAGGAAGGTCCGAGAGACGACTCGGGTACGGAGCTCGCGTCGGGTGACGAGCCAAAGTGCACGGCGGTTCATCGGGCCACCTCCCCGGTCGCAGCAGATGCGGAGTGGGCGGTCTCCTCAGCGACGATGGACGTCAGGCGCTCCTCGAGTGAGGGCAGGTCGTAGTCGAAGCGGATCACGCTGCCGACGCCCTGTGCCGTCGTGAGCAACTCCGACAGCCGAGCCTCGTCGTCGAGGACGACTGTTGCCGAGGCGGTGGTCGAGTCGGCGACATCGAAGGCGTCGAGCGCGTCGACGAGGGGCCGACGAGGCCGATCGACCTCGATGCGCACCTGGCGGTAGCCCGCACCACGGCGCACGTCGTTGACGGTGCCCGCCGCACGGATGCGGCCACCGACGATGATGGCCAACTCGTCGCAGAGCCGTTCGACCAGGTCCAGTTGGTGCGAGCTGAACAGCACCGCGGCACCGGCGGCCACCTGCTCACGCAGGATGTCCTGCAACACCGTGGCAGCGACCGGGTCGAGGCCGTTGAAGGGTTCGTCGAGCACGAGGAGCTCAGGGTCGTTCGCCAGCGCGACCGCCAGCTGGACACGCTGCTGATTGCCGTGGCTCAGCTTCTCCAGCGGATCGTCCATCCGATCGCCGAGACCGAGCGCATCGAGCAGCTCAGCCGCCCGGGCGGAGGCTGCGGCACGGTCGACGTGCTTCAGCTCCGCGAAGTAGGCGATCTGTTCGCGGATCGGCATCTTCGGGTACAGACCGCGCTGCTCTGGCATGTACCCGAACCGACGCAGGTGCTCGTGTCGGAGGGCCTCGTCGTTCCAGCTCATCTCGCCGGTCTCGGGCTCGACCAGCCCGAAGATGGCTCGCATGGTCGTCGACTTGCCGGCGCCATTCGGGCCGACGAACCCGACGACGCGGCCGCGGGGCACCGTCAGCGACACGTCGTCCACGGCCACGACGTCGCCGTAGCGCTTGCTCAGTCCTTCGATTCGCAACATGCCGAACATCCTTCTCAGCACGCGCCGGTGATGCATCGGCCGGACGCTGGTTCTGCGGTCCGCCATGCGGGGGAGGAGCCGATCCACCCTTCGGGGGACGACCACACAGAGCGCACTCGGTACGGTCAGGTCGTGGCCCGTTCCCTCGTCGCGTTCCTGCGCTACCCCAGCGGCCGCCTCCTGGCGATCGAGGCTGCAGTGGCCGGGCTCGCTCTGGCGCTCGGGTTGATCTTCGCCATCGTCCTCTCCGCGGACAAGCCGCCGGCGGTTTCGGTCGCCGGCCTGGCCGAGACCATGCTGCTGCTGACCCCGATGGTGGTGCTGGCTCTCGCCCGGCGACGCTGGCCGCTGACCGTCTTTCTGGCTCAGACGGCCTTGTTGATCGTGATCAGGCTCCGCAACGTGCCCGAACTGCAGATCTCGTCGATCGTGTTCGCGATCGGCTTCTTCTCCGCCGGTCGTTACGGGAAGCCGAAGTGGCGTGATGTCGCCAGGACCGTGGCGGTCATCTCCGTGGTCGCGCTCATCGTGCGCGACGTGATCGTCAACTGGGACGACATCGAGGCGTTCGGGTTCACCCGAAGGACGTTCGTCCTGACGGTGATCGGCAACATCGCGGGGAACATTGCGCTGTTCGTCGCTGCGTGGGTCGGTGGCAACTTCTCGCGGCGTCGTGTCGAACGGGAAGCCGAGCTGGCCGAACGCACGCTCGAACTCGAAGCGTCCCGGGCCGAGAACGCACGGCGGGCCGTGATGGACGAACGTGTCCGCATCGCCCGCGAGCTGCACGACGTCGTGGCCCACCACGTGAGCGTCATGGGTCTCCAAGCCGGCGCCGCTCGCCGGATCGCCGGCTCGACATCGGAAGCCGAAGCGATCGAGGCGCCGCTGCGAGCGATCGAGTCCGCCAGCCGTGAGGCCGTGAACGAGCTCCACCGGCTGCTCGGCTTCCTGCGTCGCGTCGACGAGGTCGACCCCGACGGCACCTCCGCCGAGGCGCTGGCGCCGGCCCCTGGCCTCGACCGCCTGGAGGCGCTGTTGGAGACCGTCGCCGATGCCGGATTGGCAGTGCGGCTCGACATCTCTGGGCGCCGTCCCGTGCCGTCGAGTATCGACGTGAACGCCTACCGAATCGTCCAGGAAGCGCTCACGAACTGTCTCAAGTACGCCGGAGTCGACGTGGCGGATGTCGTCCTGCGCTACGGCAACGACGCGCTGGACATCGAGGTGCTGGACCGGGGCCGTGGTCCGGCGAACCCACCCGACAGCGCAACGGACTCCGGCCGAGGCCTGGTGGGCATGGCCGAGCGAGTCGCCCTCGTCGGTGGCTCGGTGCACGCAGGCGCCCGTGACGGCGGTGGCTTCGAGGTGCGTGCCCGACTGCCCTACAACGCTGCGGCCACCTCTGCACCGGCGACGATGGAAGCGACGGGATCGACATGAGCGACGACGGGGACACGACGATCAGGGTGGCGCTGGTCGACGACCAGGCGATGGTGCGCACGGGGCTGCGTCTCATCCTCGACCACGAGGCCGACATCGAGGTCGTCGGCGAAGCGGAGGACGGCGAGGCCGGCTTCCGCCTCGTGCGTGGCGACCGACCCGACGTCGTCCTGATGGACGTCCAGATGCCCGTGTGCGACGGCCTGGAGGCGACACGCCGGATCGTCGAGGCCGAGCTCGACACGAGGGTCATCATCCTCACGACCTTCGAGCGTGACGAGTACATCTTCGAGGCGCTGCGGCTTGGCGCGGCTGGGTTCCTGTTGAAGAACGCCCCGCCCGAGGATCTGATCGACGCGGTACGCATCGTCGCTCGCGGCGAGGCACTGCTGTCGCCGAGCGTGACCAAACGGGTCATCGGCTCCTTCAGTGCCGATGCCGCACCGCTCGCTCCACCGCCGGGTCTCGAGCTGCTCACCGACCGTGAGACCGACGTGCTGCGCCTCCTCGCCGACGGCATGTCGAACGCCGAGATCGCCGCGCAGCTCTACGTCGGTGAGGCCACGGTGAAGACCCACGTGTCGAACGTGCTGTCGAAGCTCCAGCTTCGCGACCGCGTCCAAGCCGTGGTGCTGGCGCACCGCCACCGCCTCGTCTGAGACGGTCCGGAGCCGGCGTCGGGGCTCAGGTGATGTCGAGGCCGGCGAAGTCGCCGTTGGTGCGCCAGCCGGCGATGTAGTCGAAGAACGCGACCGGGCCGTCCGGGTAGCCGAGGGCGTTCAGCTCGCCACGGCGACCGGAGTCCTTGCCCTCGAAGTTGTAGTAGCCGGGCGTGCAGTCGGGCCGGTTGGCGAACCGTCGGCCACCGGCTTCGAGCTTGGCAACCCAGTCGGTCTCGGCCTGCTCCGTCACCTCGACGGTCGATGCCCCGATCGACTCCGCGTGGCTCACGATCGCCGTGATCGTGTCGGCATGGTCGACGAGGTTCGACGGGACGTTCGAGATCAGGTTCGCACCCTGGGTCGGGCTGACCACGAACATGTTCGGGAAGCCGTGGACGTGCAGACCGTGGAGCGACAGCATCCCGTCGGCCCACTTGTCCGACAGCAGGAGCCCGTCACGGCCGGTGACGTCGAAGCCGGAGCGGCGGGCATAGTCGGTGCCGACCTCGAAGCCCGACGCATAGATGATGCAGTCGACCTCGTGGTGCACACCGTCGACCCACACACCGGTGGCGTCGATGCGCTCGACACCCTTGCCGTCGGTGTCGACCAGCCGCACGTTCGGGTTGTTGAACGCCTGCAGGTACTCGTCGTGGAAGCACGGTCGCTTGCACAGCTGGCGGTACCAGGGCTTGAGCGCCTCGGCGGTGGCGGGATCGGCGACGATCGCATCGACGCGAGCCCGGATCTCGGCCATCTTCTCGTCGTCGGAGTCGTAGTAGGCCTTCTCGAGACCCTCGGGGGAGAAGTCGCCGTTCTCGATCGCCTTGTCTCGAATGCGTT
>JAHDHM010000227.1 GCA_020631315.1 Acidimicrobiales bacterium | reverse complement strand
ACCGAGGGCCGGGCCTGGCGCGAGTTCATCGGCTGCGACGACGTTCCCGGCACCTGGGCGGCGGCGGCCGACGGCAGCGAGCTCACGCTCGTGACCATCGGCGCATGGGAGGTGTTCGACGTCTCGATCGACGGCGTGCTCCACGAGTTCGGCTCGGCATCACACGACGCGCTGGTCGTCGGCGGCCTGCGCCGAGGGGTGGACGCGCTCCACGGTGTGGGCAGCCACGTCGTGCTGCTCGAGGTGCCGTGTTACGACCCGATCGACGGCGGTGGGCTCAGGGCCAAGGCCGAGCGTGGCGACCGTTCGAGGACGAGCCACGTCAACACGCTGATCCACCGGGTCGCCGACGAGTACTCGACCGGCGTCACGGTCATCTCACCACCACAGGAGTTCTGCACGGATCCTGCGGTCGGCAGTGACGTGACTCTCCGGTGGGACGGCGTGCACTACGGGCCGCTCGGCGCCGCCTTCGTCTGGGCGAGCATCCAAGACGACCTGCTCGCCGTCCAGATCGCCGAGTGACCCGACTGGGTCGGCGGACCGGTTCAGGTCCCGTGGACCACGTCGTACTCCGAGTACGACGCACCGAAGAGCCCGCCGATCATCCCGGCCCCGTAGGCGAGGTGGTTGCCGGCGACGGCGCGAGCAACGCGGCCGCGGTCACCGGGAGCCCAGCCGCCTGATGCCATCGCAGCGGCGGCACGACCGACTTCGCTCAGGGACGCGACGACGCGCTTGGCACGTCGCGGCCAGGAGTCCTCGAGGTCCTTGAGCACGAACGACCGCGTCGTGCCTCGACGGTACTCGCGGCGCCGCATCCACGCCGCGGAGGTCTTGGACGTCGGGATGTGCTCGGTCGGGCGAGCTGACGGGCACCAGATCATCCGGTGGCCACGGAGCAGACTCCGGGTGAACAGATGCGTGTCTTCGCCGCCGGTGTGGTTCAGCCGCACGTCGAACGGGTCCACGTCGAGTGCGTCGAGATGGATCAACACGTTGTTGGTGTTGGCGTACGTCATCTCGGCGCCCGCATCGGCGACGACCGGCTCGAAGTAGCCGGTGTCGACCACCCAGCCGGGCACATCGTCGTCGAAGGCGGGCGTGACCGGTCCGGTCACGATCTCGCAGCCCTCGCGGTGCTGACACTCGACGAGCCGGACGATCCAGTCCGCCGGCACCTCCTCGTCGTCGTCCACGAAGGCCACTGCATCGACACCGAGTTCGCGGGCTCGGGCGACGAGCGCGTTGCGCACATTCGACAGGCCACGTCGCGGTTCGGCGATCGCGTCCACCCGATCAGCGAGCGCGTGCGAGCTGATCGTGGCGGCCGCTGAGCCGTCCGGGTCGTTGTCGCAGATCACGATCTCGACGGCGACACCATCGGGCGTCTCGAGCTCGGCGAACGAGTCGAGCAGTCGTGTGAGGCCTGCAGGCCGGCGAAACGTCGCGACGCACACGGCGACAGAACAGACCGGCGCGACGATTCCTGTGGTCATCGTGGCGAGGGTAGCGACGTCGATCGCGACGTGACGGTCACCACGTTCCGGCGGTGGCGCCGAGCGTCGCCTGGTCGAGCGAGTCGACGAAGCCGAACACCAGCGTGAACGGAGCGCTGAGATGACGCTGCAACTCCGCTCCACGACCGAACCCGACGACCGCCATCGTGTTCTCGAACTGGTAGACCCGATCGACTGCCGGATTGTCGTCGGCGACCAGGAGCAGCGTGCGTCCGCTGTTCACGTCGCCCACACCGATCCAGTCGTCTACGACGTCGGAGGTGATGTCCGTCGAGGCCAGCGGGGTCGTCCCGGTGGAGGTGATGATGCGGTCGCCGGCGTCGATCGAACCACCCGGCGGGCCTTCGTACAGCACCCAGAAGTTCTGGGGCGCCGCCAACATCTCGAAGGTGACCTTGGTGGCCTCGATGGTCCACCGTGCACGCCAGAGGCCGTCGTCGGAGACGTACTCGAGGATGGCCGTCGACGGGTTGACAGCGACGATGCGCGTCGTGCCTTCGAGGAAGCCCGGATGCAGGTTGCCGCCAGGGAAACCGGCGTTCGGCAGACCGCGGAACTCGCCAGCACCACCGGCAGCAGGCGACCAGGCGACCCAGTCGGCGCCCGTGCGGTCGAACATCGATGCGACACCGCCGTTGGCTCGCTCGAACACGATCGTCGAGTTCGCGTTGGTGACGGTGATCTCGAGGTTGTCCTCGTGCACGGTCACGGGTCCCGACACGAGCGGGTTCGTGAACACCATCAGGCGCTGGTCGTCCCAGCCGATCGAGGCGACGTCGAGCGCCCCGTCGAGGTCGAAGTCACGCAGGATCGTGCCGTCGTGATGCTCCATCCCGACGTGGATCTCTCGCTGCGCCCACTGGCCGAACGGGTTGCCCGAGTTGAGGAACACGAACACACGACCGTCGGCGGGGTTGCTCATCGCAGGCTCGCCGACCACGACGTCGACGTGGCCGTTCCGATCGACATCGCCGACGTCGAGGCTGTGGCCGCCGTTCATGTAGCCGAGGGTGTGCTGCACGAAGTTCGAGCCGCCGCCCCGGTTCTCGAACCAGTCGACCCGCCAGTTGCGATCCGAGTCGGTCCAGCCGAGCCAGCGCTCGTAGACCACGACGATGTCGAGGTCGCCGTCGCTGTCGATGTCGGCGAGACGGTTGCGGTCCGGCAGGTGAGTGCCCGCGGACGATGCCGGACCGTCGAGACCGAACGCGTTGACCGCAGTGAAGCTGCCGCCGTCGTTGCGGAGCCAGACACCGCCGGACACGACGTCGACGTCACCGTCGCCGTCGATGTCGCCGGAGTCGAGGTCCTCCGCCGAGCCGCTGGTCGACAGCGTGCCGAGCGTCCACGCCGACCTGGCGTTACCCGCGGGCACCCGGACGTACTGCGTACCGCCGTGGGCGTTGTGCCACGAGAGCGCGATCCAGACCTCACCGTTGACATCGAGCATCTCGACACCCTGGAGGAAGTCGCCGCCGGTCGTGGGCAGGTTGGTGTGCACGGTGAACGAGCCCGAGCCGTTGTTCTCGGCCCAACGCAGTGCACCGTTCGAGTTCGCACCGACGCCGGCGGTACCGAACAGGTCGAGGTCGCCGTCGCGATCGAAGTCGCCGATCGTGCCGAGGTTGCCGAACCCGCCGCCGATGACGTGAGCGGTCCAACCGCCTCCGCCGATGGCAGGGTTCTCGAACCAGCGACCGCTGGTGACGAGATCAGGGTCGCCGTCGCCGTCGATGTCGCCCGAGCGGACGAACACGTCGCGCTGCAGGCCGGAGCCGACGGTGGTCTCGGAGAAGTTCGGCAGCCACCCGCCACCACCACGGCGATGGACGACGACACCGGTGCCTCGGAGCGGCTTCGACACGATGTCGAGATCGCCGTCACCGTCGATGTCGCCGAGCTTCGACTGGTGGTTGTCCTGCCCGACGGTCACCGTCGCGACCTCGAAGGTCCCGTCGCCGTTGTTGAGGAACAGCACGTTGCGCGCGTCGGCGCCGGCACCGAGCTCCATCTCGGCCGACCAGATGTCGAGCAGACCGTCGCGGTTGAAGTCGTGCACGTCGAGGGTGTGACCGTTGCGCCACGTCGTCTCGAGCGTCGTGACCTCCCAGGCGCTGCCGTTCCACTCCAGCACCTCGAGGGTGCCGACGTGGTCACTCGCCGAGTGCACGATCTCCGGACGTCCGCCGGCGAAGAGCTGGCCGACGGCGATGCGCACCTCCGGGTCGTCGTTGATCTGGATCGGGGTCCACGTCGCCGGCCCAGTGCGTTCGAAGAGGTAGTTCGCCGCGAGAATCTCGGTCTGACCGTCGAGGTCCACGTCGGTGACGACGATGGCCTCGTGGATCCCGCCCGCGGGGCCGTCCCAGATGCGCTGGAGCGGCCACTGGCTCCGCGGGTTGGCGGGACGCTCGGCGATGTAGAGGTCCTGCGCCGAGAAGATGCCCTGGTTCCAGACGATCAACTCTGCTGCGCCGTCGTCGTCGATGTCGGTGAACAACATGTCGTGATGCATCACGAAGGGCGTGTTGCCGAGCAGGTGCCGCTGCCACGGCTGGTGGAAGGCGAGGGTCTCGCCCGGGTTCTCCCACCACCAGATCGAGGTGGACTGCCAGTCACCGGCGAAGATCAGGTCGACGTCACCGTCGCCGTCGACGTCGGCGGCGGTGCCACCGGCTTCGATGTTCATGTTCGACGGTTCGATCGTCTGGTGCTGGTAGGTGCCGTCGGGATGCCAGCGGCTGATGATGACCGCACCGTTGGCCGGTCGCTCGCCGGTCGGGCGGGCGGCCACGGCGAAGTCGTCACGACCGTCGCCGTCGAAGTCACCGATGACGAGGTCGGTCTGCTCACCGGTGCCCGCGGCGGGCACCGCGGTCGACGAGAAGCTGATGCCGGTGTTGCCGACCGGCGTCGGGGGCTCGGTGGTGGTCGTGGGACCGGTGGTGGTCGGACCCGCCACCGTGGTGGTGGTCACGCCCGTCGGTGGCGTGAAGTTCACCGCGGCGATCTGGACGAAGACCACCTTGGTCTGGGTTCCGCCGCTGAACGTCACGTCGATCTTGCCGTCGGTCACGGTCACGACGGTGGTCCGCTCGATGATGGGGTTCGCCGTCGAGGTGATCACCCGGTTGTGCAGCGTCGTGCCCTCGACCTGCACCGAGTGGGCGATCGAACCGCCGTGGAACTGCGACTCACCGACGGCGACGGTGACCTCGTACTCACCGTTCGGAACCTCGGCGTACCAGGAAGCCGGCGAGGCGATCGCCTGCCAGGTGCCTCCGGTGAAGACGTACTGAGTGGTGGCGTGGCAGAAGGTGTCGCGCACCTGATCCGACAGCTGGTTGCGGTCACCGCACTGGCGGCCGAGACCGTCCGGGAGCGACCAGCCGTAGCCACGGCTGGAGGAGAACGCGAGCCCGTTGTCCTGCACCCAGCTGCCACCCGGACCGGGAGAACCGGCAGGTTGGAACGAGATGTCCATCTCGAGCTCAGGGGTGACGACCGTCGGCGGCGTCGTCGAGCTGGGCACGGTGTAGTCCGGGCCGGTCGTCGTCGACCCGACCACGACGACGGTGGTGGAGCTCGAGCTGCTGGTGGTGGTCGTCGCCGGAGTGCCACCGGTCGAGGCGATCCGGATGGCGGTGACCTTCGTCTGGCTGCCGCCCTCGAAGGTGACGTCGATCGAGCCGTCGGTCACGGTCACACGGACCGTCGACTCGGCGATCGGATTCGACGAGGTGGTCGAGATCCGGTTGTGGACGCTGACGCCCTCGACCTGGGCGGAGTGGGCGATCGAACCGGCGTGGTGGAGCGACTCGCCGACCGACACGGTGACGTCGTACTCCCCGTTCGGGACCGCGGCGTACCAGGAGGCCGGTGAGCTGATCGCCTGCCACGAGCCGTTGAACACGTAGCGCGTGGTCGCGTGACAGAACGTGTCGTCGACCTGATCCGAGATCTGGTTCCGATCACCGCACTGACGCTGGTTGCCGTCGATCAGCTCCCAGCCGTAGCCACGCGTGGACGAGAAGGCGAGACCGTTGTCCTGCACCCAGCCCGAGGGGGGCGCCTGCACGCCCGCCGGCTGGAACGACACGTCCAGCTCGAAGTCCGGCGACGGCGCGACCGTCGTGGTCGACGTGGTCGTCGTCGTGGCTTGCGTCGTCGTGGTCGCCTCGGTCGTCGTCGGGGACGGGTCAGTGGTCGACGTGGTCGTCGTCGAGGCTTCCGTCGTCGTGGTCGCCTCGGTCGTCGTCGGGGACGGGTCGTCGACGGAGGCGATCTGGACGGAGACGATCTTCGTCTGGGTGCCGCCGTCGAAGGTGAGGTCGATGCTGCCGTTCGTGACGTCGACCGTGATCGTGTCCTCCACGATCGGGTTCGACGATGTCGTGGCGACGCGGTTGTGGAGCACCTCGCCCTGCACCTGGACCGAGTGGGCGATCGTCGATGCGTGGAACTGCGACTCGCCGACGGCGACCGTCACGTCGTAGCGACCGTTCGGAACGTCAGCCGACCACGAACCCGGCGACGTGATCGCCTGCCAGAAGCCGTTGAACACGTAGCGCGTGGTCGCGTGACAGAACGTGTCGTCGACCTGATC
>JAHDHM010000003.1:14055-34830 GCA_020631315.1 Acidimicrobiales bacterium | reverse complement strand
CACCCAGGCCAGGCCGGCGTCGAACTGGTGGCCCCGGAACTCCTCGTAGCTCTCCTGCCGAGGATCGTGGGCGGCGAGGAGTTCGTCGAGAGCGGCCTCGACCTTCTGAAGATCTGCACTCATGGCCGCGAGTATGGCCGCGTCGCCACCGCGAACGCGAGTCGAGCGAGCCAGATCAGGCCGCGCGCGATCAGGTCGCGATCGTCAAGCGACGTCGAAGCCGGCTTCGTCGATGGCGGCGACGATCGCGTCGGCGTCACCACCGACGACGGCGACGGTCTTGGCGTCGAGGTCGATGCTGACGTCGCTGACGCCGTCGACCTTGGTGACCTCGCCGGTGATGGCGTCGATGCAGTGCTGGCAGCTCATGGCCGGCACGTTCCAGGTCTGGGTTGCAGTCATCGGGATTCCTTGCTGGATCGATAGCCGGCGAACCGGCGGAGACGGAGGCTGTTGGTGACCACGAAGATCGACGACAGGCCCATGGCACCGGCGGCGATCATCGGGTTGAGCACGCCGAGGGCGGCGAGCGGGATGGCTGAGGCGTTGTAGGCGAATGCCCAGAACAGGTTGCCCTTGATGACGGCGAGGGTCCGCCGTGAGAGCGCGATCGCGTCGGCGACGGCGCGGAGGTCGCCGGAGACGATGGTCAGGTCGGAGGCTTCGATGGCCACGTCGGTACCGGTGCCGACGGCGATGCCGAGGTCGGCCTGGGCCAGGGCGGGCGCGTCGTTGATGCCGTCGCCGACCATCGCGACTCGAGGCCCGCGGGCCTGGAGGTCGGCGATCACGGCGGCCTTGTCCTGGGGGAAGACCTCGGCGATCACGGCGTCGCCGGGACGCGAGCCGATGCCCACCTCCGCGGCGACGGCGTCGGCGGTGCGTGCGTTGTCGCCGGTCAGCAACGTGACGGTCAGACCTTGGTCGTGGAACGCCCGGATGGCGTCGGCAGAGGTCGCCTTGATGCGGTCGCTGACGACGAACACGAGCTCGGCGACGCCACCTCGCCCGGCGAGCACTGCCGTCGAGCCCTGCTGTTCGGCTGCGGCAGCTGCGGCTTCGACGTCGGCCGGCACGTCGTCGAACAACGTGCGGCGGCCGACCCGGACCTCGTCGCCGTCGACTGTGGCGACGACGCCGGAGCCCGGCCGGTTGGCGAACGTGTCGACGCCGAGAGGTTCGGCGGCGGTGGCGGCGATCGCCTGGGCGATCGGGTGTTCCGACCGGGCCTCGGCCGAGGCTGCGAGGAGCTGCACTCGTCCGGCGTCGTCGGTGTCGAGCCCGGGCGCATCGACCGCCGTGACGGTCATCGCGGCTTCGGTGACGGTGCCGGTCTTGTCGACGACGATGGCGTCGATCGCTCGGGTGTCCTCGAGGACTTCGCCGCCCTTGATGATCACGCCGAGCTGCGCACCACGCCCGGTGCCGACCATGATCCCGAGCGGCGTGGCCAGGCCGAGCGCGCACGGGCAGGCGATGATCAGCACCGCCACCGCCGCGGTGAAGGCGTCGCCGGAGTCGTCACCGACGATCAGCCACGTCACGAGCGTGATGAGCGAGATGACGATCGCGGCCGGTACGAACACGGCCGACACTCGGTCGGCGAGTCGCTGGACCTCCGCCCGGCTTCCTTGTGCCTGGTCGACCAACTTGATGATCTGGGCCAGCGCGGTGTCGGCGCCCACGCGGGTCGCTTCGACGACCAGGGAGCCGTTCGCGTTGATGGTGGCGCCGATGACCTCGTCGCCGGGGGCGACCTCGACCGGCACCGGCTCACCGGTCACCATCGACGCGTCGACGGCGGAGTGGCCGTCCACGACCACGCCGTCGGTCGCGATCTTCTCGCCGGGCCGCACGACGAAGCGCATGCCGGCGGTCAGCTGCTCGAGCGGGATCTCCCGACCGTCGTCGAGCAGGGCGGTCTTGGCGCCCAGGTCGGCCAGCGCACGAATGGCGTCCCCGGAGCGACGCTTGGCCCGCAGCTCGAACCACTTGCCGAGCAGGATCAGCGTGACGATGACGGCGCCGGTCTCGAAGTAGACGTGGCCGTCGGCGACGTCAGCCAAGAGCACGGCCATCGACCACAGCAGGGCCGACATCGACCCCATCGACACGAGGGTGTCCATGGTCGTGGACCCGTGACGCAGGTTCATCCACGCCGCTCGGTGGAACGGCCAGCCCGACCACAGGATCACGGGAGTCGAGAGCGCGGCGACCAGCCACTTCCAGCCCGAGAACTGCAACGCCGGGAACATCGAGATGAGCATCGCCGGGAGTGCGAGCGTCGCGGCGACGATCAGGCGACGACGCAGGTCGGCCTCGCGCTCGTCCTCGGCGGCCTCGGACTGGCCGCGGTCGACGATCGAGTAGCCGAGCGCTTCGACCTGTTCGCCGAGGTCGGCTGCGGTGAGCGAGCCGTCGTGGAGCACGGTCGCTCGGCCGTTGGCGAAGTTGACCTGTGCGTCCGTGACGGCGTCGAGCTTGTTCAGGCGCCGTTGGATGCGGTTGGAGCAGGCGGCACACGTCATGCCGCCGACCTCCAAGTCGGTTCGGATGTCCGTTTCGGTGCTCATGGTCGGAAGATACGGCTTCCAGTCGACTGGAAGGTCAAGAGGTGCGTCGTCGTCATGAGAGGGTCCGCCCGTCGGCGATGACCTGGCAGCGGTTCGGGTCGGTGCAGGCTGCTGGGTCCAACGTGCGCCCGCGATCGGCGAGGTCGGCGAGCTGGGCCCGAGCCGCGGCCAGTTGTTCGATCTGTCGGTCGATCGAGGCGAGGTGCTCGTCGATCAGCGCCATGGTGTGGCCACAGGAGCGTTCGCCGGATCCCTTGAGCTCGAGCACCGACGCGATCTCGGCGAGCGTGAGTCCGGTCGCCTGTGCGTCACGGACGAATCGCAGGCGCTCGACGGCGTCGTCTGAGTAGTTCCTATAGCCGCTCGAGGTGCGGGCCGGCTCCGCGAGGAGGCCGATGTCCTCGTAGTACCGAATCGTCTTGGTCGACACGCCGCAGCGGTCGGCCAGCTGACCGATCTTCATGGGCTCAGTCTACGGAAGGTGACCCGGATTCCTTCCAGTCGACTGGAAGGTGGCACGCGGTCTGGCGCAGCGTGAGCGTGGGCAGCCCGAGCCTGTCATCGTGTCGCCCATGACCTCTTCCGACTCCGGCATCCCGAGCACGATGCGCGCCGTGCTGCTCACCGGCAACGGCGGCTTCGAGATGCTCGACGTCCGTGACGACGTTCCGGTCCCGTCTCCGGATGCCGGCGAGGTGCTGATCCGTGTCGGCGCGGCCGGCGTGAACAACACCGACGTCAACACCCGCATCGGCTGGTACTCGAAGTCCGTCACCGGCGACACCGAGTCCGGCGGCTCCGACGGCTTCGAGGCCGACGTGGACGACGACGGCGCCTGGAACGGGGTCGGGCTGACGTTCCCCCGGATCCAGGGCGCGGATGCCGCGGGGCGGATCGTCGGTGTCGGTGACGGCGTCGACGTGGCGCGCATCGGCGAGCGAGTCATCGTCCGGTCGATGCAGAACCACGCCCCGGGCGTCGTCGACCCTCAGCCGTCGAGGGTGTTCGGCTCCGAGCTCGACGGAGGGTTCGCCGAGTTCACGGTGGCCGCGTCACGTGACGCACTCGCCGTCGACTGTGACTGGACCGACGTCGAGCTGGCGTCGATCCCGTGTGCGTACTCGACCGCCGAGGGGATGCTGCAGCGGGTCGGCCTCGGTGCCGAACGGGTGCTCATCACGGGCGCGTCCGGCGGCGTTGGCTCGGCGGCGGTCCAGTTGGCGAAGCGGCGCGGCGCTCACGTCACCGCCGTCTGCTCGACGGCCAAGCACGACGACGTCCGGGCGTTGGGGGCCGATGTGCTGCTCGACCGGGAGGTTGATCTCGCCGAGGTGCTCGGGCCGGACTCGATCGACGTGGTGGTCGATGTCGTCGCCGGGCCGTCGTGGCCGTCGCTGCTCGACGTCCTGCGGGTCGGGGGTCGCTACGTGGTCGCCGGCGCCATCGCCGGACCGTTGGTCGAGCTCGACGTGCGCACGCTCTACCTGAAGGACCTCAGCTTCTTCGGGTGCACGTTCCAGCCGGACAACATCCTCGAAGACCTCGTCACCTACATCGAGGCGGACGAGTTCCGCCCGGTGGTGTCGGCGACGTATCCGCTGGAGGACATCGTCCGTGCGCAGGAGGACTTCCTCTCCAAGAAGTTCGTGGGGAAGCTGGTCCTCGTCCCCTAGACGGCGTCAGACGAAGCGGGCCCAGACGTCGAGGGGTTCGCGGTCGGAGACGAGGGTGTTCACCGGTTCGCTGTCGTCGGCGTACCCGATGGCCATGCCGCAGAACAGCATCAGTTCCTCCGGTGTCTCGAGGAAGGCGCCGACGGCTTGCGAGTGGGCGGCCCATGCCTCCTGGGCGCAGGTGCTCAGGCCGGCTTCGGTTGCCAGCAGCATGAAGGTCTGGAGGAACATGCCGAGATCCGACCACTGGGGTGGGCCCATGCGGCGATCGACGAAGCAGAACATGCCGACCGGTGCGCCGAAGAACTCGAAGTTGCGCATCAGGTTCGCGAACCGTGCGGGCTTGTCCTCGCGGGGGATCTCGAGGAGGGCGTACATGTCCTCACCGACCTTGAAGCGCGAGTCGCGATACGGCGACGGCAGCTCCTTCGGGTAGACGTCGTACTCGGGCTGGGCGGTCATCTCGCTGCTGCGGACGTGGTCGAGGAACGACGGCATCGTCGCGGCGGTGATGACCGCGATGCGCCAGGGCTGGAGGTTGCCGCCCGACGGTGCACGTGAGGCGGTCTCGAGCAGCGAACGGAGCTGTGTCTCGTCGACGGTCTGGTCCGTGAAGCGCCGGATCGATCGACGGGTGGTGACGGCGGTGGTGACGTCCATCAGGACTCCGATCTCGAGGGCTGGAAGCAATGCTCATCTACAAGAGCACTGCTCTCCAAATCGCTGATGGGGCGCTCCTGGGTCAGCTCGGTCAGCCCGGTGGTTTCCGCCAGACCGACACGTGGCGCTCCGAGTCGCCGTCGAACGGCTCCCGATTCCATCCGGCCCAACGGTGTTCGAGCTCCAGCCCTGCGATGCGGGCCATGAGGTCGAGTTCAGTCGGCCAGACGTAGCGGAAGAGCGCGGACACTCGGCTCGCACCACCGGCTCCGTCGAAGTGAACGTGGTGGGAGATCGACAACTGTGCTGCGCGGTCGACGAACTCTTCGAAACCGAGATGATGATCGGTGACCGAGAACGGGCGGATCGTCTCGCCCGGCGGCAGGCTCGCCAGTGGCGGGACCTGTACCTCCACCAGGAACCGGCCGCCCGGTGTCAGGTGGGCCGCAGCGTTCTGGAAGCACGCGACCTGTAGTTCCTGGGTTCTCAGGTTCGTGATGGTGTTGAACACCAGGTAGGCAACCGCAGCGTCGTCGCAGAGGCGGGTGGTGGTCATGTCGCCCTCGACGGCGGCGATGACGTCGGCCTCGGGTTTGGCGGCAAGGTGCTCGAGCATCGAGGTCGACACGTCCATGCCCATGACCGGCACTCCCGTCGCGGCGAGTGGCACTGCCACGCGGCCGGTGCCGATCGCGAACTCGACGGCTGTGCCGTCACCCGCCAGCTCGGCGAGCAGCGCAACAGTCGGGCCGAGCTCGTCGTCGGCGAAGCGGTCGGTGTGGACGCGGTCGTAGCGGCCGGCGACGATCGGGTCGGTGTGGAGGTCGGGCGTGGCCTTCAGCTCGTCGAGGTGCACCGGCGCATCCTCGCAGCTGTCGTGTCGCCACGGCCTCGAATACCGTGAGCTGATGCCCTCGTCGCCGGACCATCGAGCAGCGTCCGTTGCCGATCTGATCGATTTCGAGCGTCACCCGATCGGCGATCCGGCGTACGTCGATGCCTGCCGCGATCGGCTTGCCGACGATGGCGCACTCGTGCTCGAACGGTTCGTGCTCGCGGACGCCGTGGCCGAGATCGTTCGTGCGGTCAGCGGCCGGGAAGGTGAGGCGTTCTACGCGAGTTCGACCCACAACGTCTACCTGCGGCCGGACGACCCCGAGTTCGATCCGGACCACGTGCGCAATCGTCCGATCGTCAGCAGCAAGGGGCTGATCGCCGACGACGAGATTCCTGCGGACTCGTCGCTTCGTGTCGTCTACGGCGACGGCTGCGTCCGTTCGTTCCTCGCGAAGGTGGTCGGCGTCGACTCGCTCCACCCGTACGACGACGAGGTGTCGTCGATCAACGTGCACTTCGCCCCGCACGGTCGCGAGCTCGGATGGCACTTCGACAACTCGGCCTTCGCCGTGACACTGCTCTTGCAGGCGCCCGAAGGTGGCGGCGCGTTCGAGTACGTGCCCGGATTGCGCGACGCCGACGCCGGTGACGACGGCTTCGACGCTGTCCGTGCTCGACGGAGAACTCCCGGTTCGTCAGCTGAAGTTCGAGCCGGGTGCGCTGGTCGTGTTCCGTGGCCGCGATGCGCTGCATCGAGTCACACCCACCGAAGGCGACACCACCCGCATCCTCGTGGTGTTCGCCTTCAACGAGCAGCCCGGCATCCGCCTCTCCGACTCAGCGCTCGAGACCTTCTACGGACGACTCGGATGACGGTGGTCCCGACGCCGACGCGGTTGCGCTCCGTGCTGTTCGCTCCGGCCATCCGCCGTGACGTGCTCGCGAAGCTCGGCCGTCGTGGTGCAGATCTCGTCGTCATCGACTGCGAGGACGCAGCTCCCGTCGCCATGAAGGGCGAGGGTCGCGCTGCGGCACGGGAACTGGCGCCCGTCATCGCCGTCGACTCACCGGTCGCTGTGCGGGTGAACTCGATCGACTCCGAGTGGTTCGCCGAGGACGTGGCGGCACTTCCCGACAGGCTCGCTGCCGTGGTCGTGCCGAAGGTCGAGACCGTCGACGGGCTGAATCGAGTCGCCACGGCGCTCGCCGCCGCAGGCCGTGCCGATCTCGGAGTGTTCGCCGGTCTCGAGACAGCGCTCGGTGTCGCCGATGCGCGTCAGCTGCTCGCGCATCCTCAGGTCGTCGCCGGCTACTTCGGTGCCGAGGACTTCATCGCCGACATGGGCGGCGTTCGCACCGCGTCCAACGCCGAGGTCGCCTACGCCCGTGGTGCGGTGGCGCTCGCCGGTCGGCTCGCGGAGGTGCCCGTGATCGACCAGGTCGTCACCGAGATCCGCACCCAGGACCGATTCCTCGCCGAGGCCGCCGAAGCCAGAGCGATGGGCTTCGTCGGGAAGCTGTGCATCCACCCCGGCCAGGTCGTCGCCGCCCACGAGGCGTTCACCCCGTCGGCCGACGAGGTCGAGACAGCTCGTCGGCTGCTCGCGGCCTACGAAGCCGGCATCGCCAGTGGCACCGCGGCCATCGACTTCGAGGGGCGCATGGTCGACGAACCGCTCGCGGTGCAGGCGCGGCGGATCATCGAGCAGGCGGACGGCGCCTGAGTGTCAGCTGTTCGTCGGACGCTTGAGCATCAGCGCCTGGCGGACCGCTCGGCACACCAACGCGTCGTGCTGGTTGAAGGCCCGGTGCTCGAAGGTCACGACGCCCTGGTTCGGCCGGGAGTTCGATTCGCGTGCCGCGGTCACCTCCGTCTCGACACGGATGGTGTCGCCGTGGAACAGCGGGGCCGGGAAGGACAGGTCACTGAAGCCGAGGTTGGCGACCGTCGTGCCGAGCGTCGTCTCGTGCACGCTGATCCCGACCACCATCGCGGCGGTCAGCATCGAGTTGACGAGCGGCTTGCCGAACTCGGTCTCGTTCTCGGCGTAGTCGAAGTCGAGGTGCAGCCACGCGGGGTTCATCGTGATCGAGGTGAACAGCACGTTGTCGGCCTCGGTCACGGTGCGCCGCAGCGCGTGCTGGATCACGAGGCCGGGGGTGAGTTCCTCGAGCCACTTGCCGGACACGGGTCGGTCGGTCATGGCGGCGATCTTCGCATGTGCATCACCCGGCCGGAATACCGATACAGAATGTAGTGTTTCGTTCCATGCGAACACGGACGATGCGATGACCGGGGTGGATGGATCCGGAGTCGGGCTGGTGCTCGGCGCAGGCGGACCGATGGGGTGGGCCTTCCACCTCGGCGTTCTCGACGGCGTGCGACGCACGCTCGGCCACGAGCCCGCTGGAGCGGCGCGTGTCGTGGGCACCTCGGCCGGCGGCTCCATCGCCGCCACGCTGCTCGGCGGAGCCACGACGGACGACGTGTTGGCGTCGATCACCACGCCACCGACCGATGACGAGCGAGAGCGGATGCGCGAGGCCATGGCGTCACTCAAGCAGCCGTGGCGTCGACTCCGGCCAGTGGCGCCCGGGGCGCTGCGTGGCGTCGGTCGAGGTCGCGGGGTTGCCCCGCTGGTCGGTCTCTTGCCCGGTGGCGTGTTCCCGACCAGCCCGCTACGGCGGTTCCCGATCGGCGACCTCGACCTCGCCTGGCCCTCCCAGCTGTGGCTGCCGGCGGTGTCGATGCAGGGAGGGGCGCGTGTCGTGTTCGGCCGTGACCGACACGACGTCGCGGTGGCCGATGCGCTGGAAGCCACTTCCGCGGTGCCGCTCATGTTCGAGCCGAAGCAGATCGGTGACGATCTGTTCGTCGACGGCGCGGTCCACTCGTCGACCAACGCCGATCTCCTGGTCGGCGACGACGTCGGGACGGTGTTGATCTCGTCGCCGATGACCCGCCCGGGCGGCGGCATGGTGCGCCGTCGGGCTCGGCGTCAGCTGGCGGCCGAGGTCGAGCTGCTTCGCGCGCACGGCACGCGGGTGGTCGTGGTCGAACCCGACGAGGCGCTCGTCGACCTCGCCGGGGGCTTCCCCCGCGAGAACCACGAGGCCGGTCCCGCGATCGTCGCGGCAGCCGGTGAGTTGACCGCTCGGGCCCTCGAGGCCGGCCCCTTCGCACGGCGCGCTTGACTCTCCCCTCGGGGGAGGGTGCACGCTGCTCTTCGTGAGCGATCGTGCCGACCCACCGACCGACCCCCTCATGAGCATCGGGATGTTCTCGCGTGCGTCGCTGGTGTCGGTGAAGGCGCTCCGGGCCTACCACGAGCAGGGACTGCTCATCCCGGACTCGATCGACCCGTCGACCGGCTACCGGTCGTACCGGGTGTCGCAGCTGAACGACGCGACGATCATCCGACGGCTGCGCGATCTCGATCTGCCACTGCGCGATGTCGCCACGATCCTGCGAGCCCGCGACCCTCAGGTGACCCGGGAGGTCATCGCCGCTCACGAGGCGGAGATGCGTCGACGGGCCGACGAGGTTCAGCGCATCGTCGACGACCTCCAGGTCTCGGCCGAGCTGCCGAGCCTGCACACCCCGGTCCACGTGCGCGAGGAGCCACAGCGCCACGTGCTGGCGTTCACCGGAACCGTGTCGGGCGCCGACTACGCGCCTTTTCTCGACGACGCCTACGGCCGGATCCATGGGTCGATCGCCGCATCGGGAGCCGAGATCGCGGGTCCGAGTGGTGCGCTCTACCCGGCGCAGGTCGACACCGACGACGAACCCGTCACGGCCTTCGTGGTGATCGCGGACCCTGGCGGACTGGACTCGAGCGGTTTCGTCGCCGGCGTCGTCGTCTCGATGGTGCCGCCCGCGACGTGCGCCGTGATGACGCACCACGGCGGCTACGACCAGATCGGCGAGACGTACCGGCGCCTCGGTGCCTGGGTCGCTCGCCATGCCGTGAGCGACGACGCCCCGGTGCGCGAGCACTACGTCGTGAGCGTCGACCCCGCCACGTTCGAGCTGCTGCCCGACGACCAGCTCCGCACCGAGATCTCCTGGCCCATCCGGCCGGGCACCGCCTGAACGACTCCACCGATCCGACCAGCTCTCAGCATCAGCGCCCTCGAGGAGCAATCACATGACCACTCTCGCCGCAGTGACCTTCGACTGTGCACACGCCGGACGCCTGGCGGCCTTCTGGGCCGCGGTGTTCGACCGCACGTTGGCACCGACTCCCGGCGTGCCCGAGGACTTCTTCGCCCGGCTCGAGGGCGACGGCGCCGGGGTGCCGACGATGATGTTCATCAAGGTGCCCGAACCGAAGTCGGCGAAGAACCGGATGCACCTGGACCTCGACGTCGAGGACCGAGCCGCCGAGGTCGAGCGTCTCGTCGGACTCGGGGCGACGGTCGTCCACGACAAGGACGAGTACGGCACGCGCTGGACGACCATGGCCGACCCCGAGGGCAACGAGTTCTGCGTCGCCGCGCACTGAGCCGGCGGGTCCGGGTTCAGCCGGTCCAGACCAACAGGCGACCGTCGGAGGTGCCGACGGCGAGCGCCGTCGTCTCGGCGCTCGGTCGCAGCGCGAGGTTCGTCCGGACCGACGAATCGAGCGGCACCTCGGCGACGACGTCGGCGCCGTCGGCCGTACGTTCGATGGCCACGAGATCGCGGGCGCTGGTGCTGAGCACCAGGACCTCAGGCCGGCCATCGCCGGTGCTGTCGACGAGCACGCCCTGGTCGAGGTTCCGTGAGCCGATCTCGTGCGTCGTGAACGACGACAGCTGTGCCTGACGGACGAGCTGATCGCCCTCGAGCCGGAAGAACTGCACGATCCCACCGATGTGTGGGGTCTGGACGTCCACGAGCTCGATCTCGCCGTTCGGGCCGAGCGGTGCGGCGCCGAGCTGGTTGCGCCAGCGATTCCCCCGACCGATCGGCAGGGACGCGGCGACGAACTCACCGTCGAGCGACCATGCCTCGAGGCGAGCGCCGTCCTCTCCCTGCGCCGTGGTGACGACGATCTCCATCTCGCCGTCGCCGTCGAGGTCTGCCAGCATCGGCGAGATGCCCTCGACCACGGCAGGAGCCTCGATCGTGATGCGCCGGGTGGACCCGGTGTCGGTGTCGACGATCTCGATCGCGCCGGCCTCGATCCGGTCGCCGAGCACGCCGTGGCGGTACCGGTCGGTCGGCTCGGCGAGGGCGACGAGCGTCGGCCCTGAGTAGACGACGCGGGTGTCCGGGAGCGGGTCGACGAACAGGTCCCGCAGACGGAGCGCGCTCACGACCTCGAACCCGTCGCCGTCGTCACGAGGCCGGACCTCTGGAGGGTCAGGCGAGACGGAGGGTGCAACCTCGACCGAGCCCGATTCGTGCACGGTCACCGCAGTGCCATCCGCGAGCTCCACGTGCCAGGAGTCGGGTCCGAAGGCCACGACCCACAGCGGTGTTCCGGGGAGAGCGACCTCGATCGGGGCTGCGGTCAGGTCGACGGTGCCCTGTGCCCAACGGTTGCCTGAGTCCTGGACGTCAGTTCGCCAGCGGGTCGGCGGCGCCGACGCCCGCGCGGTCGCCCCGTCGGGGCGCTCGACCGGGTCCGCCTGAACCTCCTCGGCGGTCGTGTCGATTCCGACTGCTGGAGCAGCGTCGTTGGTCGCGTCGGCATCGCGGTCGGAGCACGCGGCTGCGAGAAGGCCTGCGGCGACCACGAGTCCCGTCATGCGGTGAGCGGCCCTTCTCGTCGGTCGCGTGCTGTGGTTCGATACGGCCATGTCTCGCTCCGTCCAGGTTCCGGTACTGGAACTCCCCGACGTCGATCGGCATTCGCTGATCTCGTATCGCCAGCGCCGCCTGCTCGAGCAGATGGAACGCGCCGGCGTCGACGCCATGGTGCTGATGAACCCGGTGTCGCTGCGCTACGCCGCCGACTGGCGGGAGTATGCCCTCTTCCAGGCGCACATCCCGACCTGCTACCTCGTGCTGCGGGCCGATGGTTCCTCGGTCATGTTCGGGGCCTACGCCGACGAACACGACTGGATCGGCGAGTTCCGTCCCGGCCATCACCCCAACGTGTTCGACAGCGGCACCGACGTCACCGCGATCGCATCGGGTTTCGCGAACGACGTCACCTCGGTGGTGGCGGCGGACGCCGTGGTCGCCGTCGAGCGGGTCAACCCGAGCTGTGTCCAGGCCCTCGAAGCGACGACCGTTCGGGTGATCGACGCCGAGCCACTCGTCGAATGGGCGCGGGCCATCAAGTCCGCCGACGAACTCGTCTGCATGCGTCACACCATCGCCGTGGCCGAAGCGGCGATCGCGACCATGCGCCAGCAGTGCGAACCGGGGGTGAGCGAGAACGAGCTGTTCGCGATCCTCCACCAGGTCAACGTCGCCAACGACGGCGACTGGATCGACGGTCGCATGCTCTGCAGTGGTCCCCGCACCAACCCCTGGTACCAGGAGTCGTCGGCTCGCAAGATCGAGGCCGGCGATCTGCTCGCGTTCGACACCGACATGATCGGTCCGTTCGGCTACTGCGCCGACATCTCGCGCACCTGGCTCGTCGGCGACGTCGCGCCGACCGGCGCGCAGCGTGCCGCGTACCGCCGGGCACACGACGAAGTCACACACAACGCGAACCTGCTCGTGCCCGGGCTGACGTTCCACGAGCTGTCGATGAAGTCCTTCGCCCAGCCCGACGAGTACATCGCCAACCGCTACGCCTGCGTCGTGCACGGCGTCGGCATGAGCGACGAGTGGCCTCGTGTCTGGTACCGCCAGGACTGGGAGCGCCACGGCTACGACGGCGAGTTCGCCGAGAACATGGTCGTCTCGGTCGAGAGCTACATCGGTTCCGAGCACGGTGGTCCCGGCGTGAAGCTCGAGCAGATGTACCTGATCGAGGCCGACGGCGCGACCCCGATCTCGTCCTATCCGTACGAGGACGAACTGCTGGCCTGACCGGTTCGGTCCGGTTGCGCCGAGTCGTCCGATTCTCGGGAGATCGGCCCGGACGGCGAGTTGTAGCGTGCGCCGAATGCTCCAGGACCTGTGGGACGCGCTCGATCGCCAGGCGATCCGCGATGCCATCCCACTGTTCCTCCCGGCGATCCCGTTCGGCTTCGTCCTCGGCCTCGCGATCACCGAGAGCGCACTGCCGCTCGGTGTCGGATTCGCGTCATCGCAGATCATCTTCGCCGGCGCTGCGCAGCTGACGGTCATCACCCTCGCCGGCTCGGCGTCGTTGTGGGCCGTCATCCTCGCCGGCTTCGTCGTCAACACCCGGCACGTCATGTACAGCGCCGCGCTGTCACCTGCGTTCCGGAAGCAGCCGCTGTGGATGCGGATCCTCGGCCCGTACGTGATGGCCGACCAGGTGTTCGCGCTCAGCTCGCTCAAGACCGATCTCGAACCGGACGAGTTCCGTCGCTACTACCTGAGCGTGGGCGCACTCTTCTGGACCGGTTGGCAGTGCACCACCATCCTCGGGATGGTCGTCGGCCCGGTCATCCCGGAGTCGTGGGAACTCGGCTTCGCCGTGCCGATCATGTTCATGGGTCTGGTGCTGTTCAGCGTCAATCGCCGGTCCGCAGCCATCGCGGCGATCGTCGGTGGTCTGGTGGGCCTGGCTGCTCTCGGGCTGAGTGACCGTCTCGGCATCCTCGTCGGCGCGGTCGCCGGAGTCGTCGCAGGCACCATCGCCGAGACGTTCGAGGAACGCCACATGGTCGATGCCGGAGACGACTCGGGAGCTGCGCCATGAGCGTCGCCGACGGTCTCCTCGTGGTCGTGGCTGTGGGCGTGGCCACGTACGTCATGCGTGCAGGCCTGATCCTGCTGCTCGCGAACCGAACGCTGCCGGCGGTCGTCGAGCGGTCGCTGCGCTACGTCGGACCGGCGGTGTTGGCGGCGCTCACGGTCAGCCTGGCGTTCGGCACTTCCGAGGGCGGCGCTGCGAACCTCGAGGCTCCGGAGATCCTGGCGTTGCTGGCATCCGGTGGTGTCGCGGCGTGGCGTCGCAATCTCGTCGAGACCCTCATCGTCGGGATGGCGGTCTTCTGGGTCGCCCGAGCGGTCATCTGACCGACGGCGTGAGCCCGTCGTACGGCTCGTCGAACCACACCTCGACCACCGGTCCCGACTCGACGAGGGTGTCGAGGGTGTCCTCCTGGCGGCGGTACCACGCGGTCGCTTCGTGGGAGAAGATCCACCGCCGGTCGGCCGGATCCGTCACCTCGTAGGCCCGTGCAGGCACCTCGGCGTCGATCGACTCCTTGAAGCGGAACACGAACTCCGGCTGGGCCTTCAGGTTCGCCAGCCAGTCCCGTGGGGAGTACCGCCGGTTCGTGGTGATCGACCCGAGCGTGCCGCAGATGATGATCCGCCCGTCGAGGTTCATGAACCAGATCTCGGTCGTGCGCGGCTGTCCGGATCGACGGCCGGTGGTCACGATGTCGATCGTCATGTCGGTGGTCAGCGCGCTGGCGATCTCGTCCATCTCGGCTGTGTTGTCCGGGTCGCCCATGACGGCACGGTAGCGGTCGGCGTACTGTCGACCCATGGCCGAACTCGATCACTCCGCGACGCCCGAACTCCTCCAGTCGATGATCCGCAACGCGTGCGTGAACGAGGGGACCGAGGAGTCGGGTGGCGAGATCCGCAACGCTGAACTGCTCGCCGGGTACCTCGACGGTGTCGGACTGGATTTGGAGCTCTTCCATGCGGCACCCGGCCGCACGACGCTGGTCGCGAAGATCGAGGGCTCGGACCCGGGCGCCCCGAGCCTGTGCCTCAACGGGCACACCGATGTCGTCCCGGTGAATCCCGACGGGTGGACCCACGACCCGTTCGGCGGCGAGCTCATCGACGGTGAGATCTGGGGCCGTGGTGCGGTCGACATGTTGAACCTGACCTCGTCGATGGCCGTCACGATGCGCCACCTCGCCGCGACGGGCTTCCGCCCCAAGGGCGATCTCATCTTCATGGCCGTCGCCGACGAGGAAGCAGGCAGCAAGTACGGAGCTCGGTGGATGGCCGACCACCACGCCGACCTCATCACCACCGACTACTGCCTGACCGAGAGCGGCGGACTGCACAGCGGTTCACCCGAAGCGCCGACCCTCGGCATCCGTGTCGGTGAGAAGGGCGTCGCCTGGCGCCGGCTGACCGTGCACGGGACTCCCGGCCACGGGTCGATGCCCTTCGGTGCCGACAACGCGCTGGTGTTGGCTGCCGGCGTGGTCCAGCGCCTCGCCGACTACCGCCCGACCCCGTCGTTCCACGAGTTCTGGCGGGGCGAGGTCATGCGGATGCGTGTCGACGACGAGGTGAAGGCCCTGTTGTTGGACGAGCGTCGGATCGATTCGTTCCTCGACAACCTGCCGCCCAAGGCCGGCGGTGGCTACCTCCACGCCTGCACCCACACCACGCTGTCGCCGAACGTCGCGGTGTCGCAGACCAAGACGAACACCATCCCCGACCATGTGACGATCGATGTCGACATCCGGACCGTTCCCGGCGAAGGCCCCGAAGAGGTCGAGGCCCACCTGCGGGCCGCACTCGGTGACCTCTACGACCGCGTGGACGTCGAGCCGCTCATGAACGACCCGGCATCGGTGAGTCCGGTCGACACGCCGCTGTGGGACGCCCTGCAGCGGGCGGTCAACCGACCGTTCCCGACGGCGACCCTGCAGCCGTCGATGACCGTCGGGTTCACCGACGCACGCGTGCACCGCGATCTGGGTGCGGTCTCCTACGGTGCCGCGTTGATGAGTCCGTCGGTGAGCACCGCCGACTTCTCGACCCGCTTCCACGGCAACGACGAGCGCGTCGATCTCGAATCGCTCGAACTGACGACGCGGCTGTGGCACGACGTCACGCTCGACCTCTTGGGGTGAGCGAGTCGGGTACAGCTCGACCTCCTCGGTTGACGCTCGCAGCCCCGCGAGGGCTCAGACGCGCGCAGTACCCGGGATCGTCGCGTCGGGCAGCCGACCGGTCTCGAGCTCCGAGATGCTGGCGACCACCACTTCGGCGGCCGTGTGGGGATCGGTCCGGCCCGCGATGTGCGGAGTGACCGTCACCTTGGGATGACCCCACAGCGGCGAATCCGTTGGAAGCGGTTCCACCTCGAACACGTCGAGCACCGCGTGGCGAAGGTCGCCGTCGAGCGCGGTCAACAGCGCGGCCGTGTCGACCGTCGCGCCACGACCGACGTTGATCAGTACACCGTCGCCGAGAGCTGCGAGCTGTTCGGCTCTGATGACGCCGCGCGTCGCGTCGGACAGGGGCACGAGGTCGACGACGATGTCGGCATCGGTGAAGAACTGCAGCATCGGTCGGTCGTGCGAACTGCGCGACCAGCCGATCGTCGCGAAGCCGAGCCGGTCCAGATGCTCGATCACGACGTTGCCGATCGCGCCGGCGCCGAACACGCCCACCGTGACGTCGCGCGGGAAGCGCGGTGACGGATCGACCCACGTCGACTCGGCGGCCGCACTCCGGAACTGGTCGAAGTCGCGTTGGAAGTGGATCACCCACGAGACCACGAACAGGGCGATGTCGTCGGCCATCCCCGGATCGACGAGCCGTACGACGGGAACCGGCGGAAACGCGTCGAGATCGAGGTGATCGAAACCGGCGCCGGTCTGCAGCACGGCCTTCAGGTTCGGCAGACTGCACAGCCACTCGGGATCCGACCGCCAGGTCACGACGAACTCGACCTCGGCGGGGTCGACCGACTCGGAGTCGTTCTCGATGCGGCGTTCGGGGAGCAGTTCGCGCAGGCGGGCCGTCCACTTGTCGGTCGAGCCGGCGTTGGTCACGAGAATGGTCATTCGGGGGACCTTCGCACGTCGGCGCCGCCTGCGCCATCATCGACCTCAGGCCGAGGGTGCTTCAGGAAGCGCTCAGGTTCTGTTCAGGAAGCGCTCACCGCACGGCGGGATCATCGAGGGATGTCAGAGACCAGGGTCGCCGTCGTCGAGGACGATCTCTCCGTTCGAGAGATGCTCACGGCCGTGCTGTCGCACGAGGGGTACCAGGTGCTGCCGTTCCCCGACGCCGAGTCGGCGATCCATGACCCCGATGCGCTCACCGCACACGTCGTGCTCCTCGATGTCGGTCTCCCGGGCATGAGTGGCGTCGAGCTGTGCCAGAGCTGGCGGCGGACCGGGCGGACCACGCCAGTGCTGATGCTGACGGCTCGTCATGAGATCAAGGACAGGGTCGAAGGGCTCGACGCCGGTGCCGACGACTATCTGGTCAAGCCGTTCGCGCTTGAGGAGCTCCTGGCCCGCGTCCGTGTGCTGACGCGGCGGGACGCACCGCCCGCTGATGAGCTCGAGCTCGACGACCTCGTCGTGTCGCGAGCTGCCCGGACCGCGGTGCGCGACGGCGTCACGTTGGAGCTGACGAAGATCGAATTCGACCTGCTCGAGCTGCTCGTCGCGAACTCGCCGAACGTGCTCATCAGAGCGGCGATCCACGACCACGTGTGGGGGCACGACGGCGACCACATGTCGAACTCGCTCGAGGTCTTCATGTCGCAGCTGCGCCGCAAGACCGAAGCGACAGGCGGCGCACGACTGCTGCACACCGTGCGTGGCGTCGGGTACGTCGCCAAGCTCGGCGGGTGAGCGTGGTCGGCTGGTTCCAGCGCAGGCTCAGCCGTCGCCTGGCCGTCGTCATCGGTTGCCTCGGACTGATCACGTCGGCGAGCGTCGCCTGGTTCGCGCACAGCGAGGCCACGGCTCAGGTCTATTCGTCCGTCGACGACGAACTCGACCGGCGGGTCGAGTCATTGCGGGCCGTGTCGGAGGTCGGAATCGAGCGCATCGCCCGACTGGAGGCCGACCGCCAGGTCGTGCCGCCGCTGAACCTGCTCGACGAGACCGCTGGTTTCTCGCTGCTGAGCGAACGTGGGGTCTCCGTGTTCGACGTCGGGCAAGTGGTACCGGTGACACCTGACGCGCTGGCTGACGCGATCGACTCCGGCGAGGTCGCGCGCTCGACGATCGTCATCGACGGGAACACCTTTCGGACGTTGACGGCGCCGCTGTCACCGACGGAGCGGCCGGCCGAGATCGTGGTCGCCGCCCAGTTCACCCAAGACGTGTCGACGTCCGTGGAGGCCCTCGACGCACTGGCCATCCGACTCGTGCTCGCAGTGCTCATCGGTTCGACCGTCGTCGCGCTCGTCGGTTGGTTCGTCGGTTCGAGGCTCGCCGGACCGCTCGAGCGTCTCACCGCAGCTGCCGAACGGGTGGCTCGCAACGAGGACGCCACGCCGATCGACCTTCGTCGCACCGACGAGACCGGCCAACTGGCCGACAGCTTCAACTCGATGCTGAGCTCGCTCGAACTGTCGCGAGCGCAGCAACGCCGCCTCGTCGCCGACGCCTCGCACCAGCTGCGGACACCGTTGACCTCGCTGCGAATGCGGACCGAACTGCTGCTGCGGCGAGACGATCTGACCGACGAGCAGCGCCGACTGCTGAACGGCTCGTTGAGCGACGCATCGCTGCTCAGCGATCTGACCGCGGACCTCGTCGATCTCGCCGCAGCGATCACGCCCGACGAAGAGGAACTCGAAGCCGTCGTACTCGGCGAGCTGGTCGAGGAGGTCGCCGCCGCGCAGTCGCCGGGTGCTGACCGCTCCATCTCGGTGCATCATGACGGTGCCGTGGTGGAGATCCGTCCGTCGATGGTGCGTCATGCGGTCCGCAATCTGATCGAGAACGCCGTGAAGTACGCGCCCGATGCACCGATCGAGGTCGCCGTCGAGGGCGCAGCGGTCGAGGTCCACGACGGCGGTCCCGGTATCGATCCCGCCGACCGGGCCGTGGTGTTCGAACGCTTCTTCCGGTCGCCAGAAGTTCGCAGCCGACCCGGCAACGGGATCGGTCTCGCGATCGTGCGCGAGGTGGCCGCGTCGCACGGCGGTCACACCTGGGTGAAGGAGAGCTCCCTCGGCGGTGCCGCGGTCGGCTGCTCGTTCGCGCCGTCGCCGGGCACGAGCCGTCCCGCGGCACTTCAGGGGACCCTCAGCTTGGAGTCAGGTACCACTCATCTGGACCGCTGATCCTCAACGTCGAGCCCGCACCGTGCGGGCACCTACCGACGATCGGAGAGGATCATGAGGACCAGAACCGCTGCCCTCGGTGTCGCGATGACGCTACTGGTGGCCGCATGCGGAGGCTCGAGCGAGTCCGCCGACGACGAGCCGACCATCATCATCGAAGGCGCCACCGAGCAAGCCGCCCCGGCGACGACCGCAGAGGTCGAGGCCGACACCACTGCAGACGATTCGGCCACTGACGAGTCGGCCGGCGACGACTCCTCGACCGGGGAGTCGGCCGGCGAGGTCGAGACGGCCGAGATGACCGACGAGGAGATCGGCCTGGAGTTCGCGCAGTGCATGCGTGACCAGGGCCTCGACTTCGAGGATCCGACGGTCGAGTCCGACGGGTCGCTGACCTTCACCCCGCCAGAAGGCGGTGTCGACGATGCCTTCACCGACGCGTTCGACGAGTGCGAGCCCCTGCTCGACGGCGCCAGCTTCCTTCCCGGCGACGACCAGCTGACCGAGATCGAGGATCAGCTGCTCGAGTTCGCCCAGTGCCTGCGTGATGAGGGTCTCGACGTCGACGACCCCGATCTGAGCGGCGGCCTCGCCCGGGCGGCACAGGGCGGCATCTTCGGCCCGGACTTCGATCCCGACGACCCCGCCAACGCCGACGCCATCGCTGCCTGCCAGGGCCTGCTGGCCGGTCTCGCCCCGGGACGTGCCTGAGATGGTCGCCACCGAACATCCCGTTCCCACGAGCGACGCGAGCGCCGAGCCGACCGTCGCCGAACCTCGAGCCGCCGTCACCGCGGACATGCCCATCGCCGCCAAGCGTTCCCGCAAGGGTCTGTGGATCGGCGGCGCCGTTGCGCTCGCCGCAGTCGGCACCGGTGTCGCCATCGCCGCCACCGGTGGCGACAGTTCCTCCGATGCTGCGGCGGACGCGACACCCATCCGAGCCCAGGTCGCAGAGGTACGTGACCTCGTCGAGACATCGTCGTTGGACGGCACGCTCCGCTTCGCCGACGTGGAGTCCGTTGCTCCGGCGTCGGACGGCGTCATCACGGCGCTGCCCATCGACGGCACCGAACTCCGCGCCGGCGACATCGCCTACGAGCTGAACGGTGCGCCCGTGACCGTGTTCCACGGGGACGTGCCGCTGTATCGGACGCTCAGCAGCGGCGCCGAGGGTGATGACGTGTTGTTGCTCGAGCAGAACCTCGCCACGTTGGGCTACCACCTCGGCGACGGCTCGACCGACGACGAGGAGATCGACGATGAGTTCGTCGTCGACGGTGTCTTCGATGCCGCCACCGAACGTGCCGTCGAGCGTTGGCAAGACGACATCGGCGTCGCTCAGACCGGCGTCGTCACGCCGACTGATGTCCTGATGATCGCGGGACCGGCGGTCGTCTCGTCCACGGCCGTCGAGGTCGGCGACCGTGTGTCGCCCGCGGTCGCCATGTTCGACCTGCGCCCGATCGCGGTCGATCAGGCGGTCCACTCCGCCCACGCCGGCGAGATCGAGCTGCTGGCCGAGGAAGGCACCGTGCTCGACTCGGGCGTCCTCGCGTACTCGGTCGACGAGCTCCCGATCGTCGTGCTCGTCACCGACGAGCCGATGGATCGAGTCCTGGAACTCGGCGTGGAGGATGGCGACGACGTCGCGGTGGTCGAGGCGATGTTGGCCTCGCTGGGCTACGACGCCGATGGCGAGCTCGAGGTCGACGACGTCTTCGACGAGGCCACGGAGGAGGCTCTGGCCGACTGGCAGGATGATCTCTCCGACACCTTCGACGACGTCGTCGACGACGGCGAGCTCGATCCGGCGGATGCGCTGGTGCTGAGCGAGCCCACGGTCGTGGGAGCTCCGGCCTCGCCGGGCCGCTATCTCACGGCGTCCGGTTCGGTGCTGTGTTCGACGTCGACCCTCCACTCGGATCGTGG